>CAZIVU010000078.1:4441-5535 GCA_964542865.1 uncultured bacterium
GCAGTTGCAGGCTGCGGAGGAAGTGCCTCAACCAGCAAGAACTACATGGAATCGTCCGTTAACGTTGCCGTGAGGAGTGGAACCTACCTCAATGAGGATAACCACTCCGCATGGGGAAAGGCTGACTGTCTGGGATGCCACCAGAACTTCAAGCACTCAATAGCCACTTTTGACCTTTCAAGGGAGGACTACCAGAGCATCATAGATGCTGCCGTGTCAAAGGTTGGAGCAAAGAACTCAATAGAGGTCTGCTCGGCATGCCACGGGACGAACGGCGTTTCAGGAGCGGGAAGGAGGTGTCTCATCTGCCACGACAGTATGGATAGGCTCCACTTCTACGCAGGGGCGGAGGGAAAGTCATCCCCCCACGATTTTGACGGGAACGGGCTTGATGACGGGGACTGCCTTGTGTGCCACTGGCAGCCGGATATGGACGGCGTCCTTGAGCCGGATACAGACCTTGCAAGGTTCGGGGGAGCCTGCTATAGCGTTAACGACCTCTGCCTTTCCTGCCACAGGAACTTCCCCCTCAACGCCGGAAGGGACCTGAACGGAGACGGGAAGGCTGACGGGAGCGTTGACGTTTCCTCAGCTCCCGACGTAAATACCCCCTACTCCTCAGACTACCACGGGGGAGGTATAACATCTGCCAACGCAAGCTTTGATGAGAACACCCTTTCAGGGATGCTCCTTTACCCGGACAACAGCCTTGACGCTATCTATAAGGGTTCAAATCCCCTTCTCTGCATCCAGTGCCACAACCCCCACTACTCAAGCAACGACGGGCTCATCGTTGAAAGAGCCGGGGAGACTTTAGCCGTTGAGAGCATCGTCCAGCAGGTTGACGGGAACTACAGCTCATCAAAGGTTGCCGTTATCGACCCTGTTTCAGGGGAGCAGTTTGGCTTCTCATACTCAACCGAGGAAACCGACCTCGGGAACTTCACATCGAAGGTCATCCTTAACTCAGACGCAAATGAGACGGCCAACAGGCAGACCCTCAACTCGCTCTGTGCTGCATGCCACGGCGGGAGCTATACAAGCAACGTTAACGGTCTGAACCTGCCCGTGGACATCTCAGACCACTACAGCGG
>CAZIVU010000079.1:0-5510 GCA_964542865.1 uncultured bacterium
CTGAAACTTTCCCCTGTCCCTTGAGAGGAGGTACATCATGTAGTAGTAAGCTCCCCCGAGGGGGATTTTCTCCCTCTTAAGCTTTACCACTTTCTTTGGCTTTAAAACAGGTTTCTCCTTGACCTTTGGCACACAGGACAGGATGAGAATCGGAGCGATAAAGACCAGAGCTTTCCTCATAGATTTCTCCTGAACAAACTGCAGTCTGGAAATTATAACCTAAATTTATAAACCATGAAAAAAACCCTCAAAAGGTTGAAACAGCTCCTGAACGTCCTCGTATCCGATAACTTTAAGCTCTTTGACAGGGTAAAAGACCCCGACAGGGCTATCTCCATATACCTTGAGGAGCTCAAACCCCACCTCGACTCAAAGAGGTTGAAGTGGGTTAACAGGGTTCAGGAGCTACTGAAGGTTTACAGGAACCTCTCCGATGAGGAGAGGAGAAGGGTTATGAAGGAGCTGCACACGGTCATAACGCTCAAGTTCTCGGCTGAGGATATTGAAAGGGAGAGGGAGAGGGAAACACCGAAGGAGAAGATAATCTCAAAGGGGCGGGGATTTGAGGGAAGGGGAAAGGTTCAGATAGAGGAGCTGTTAAGACCCATCGAGTCTGAGCTTGGCAAGAAGAGGAGCTCGAAGCTGAAAAAGCTTGAGATAGAAACGTTACTTGATGCCCTCTACTTCTTCCCCTTCAGGTATGAGGACAGGACGACGATCTCCCCCATGAGGTCACTGAAGCCCGATGAGCAGACGATGGTGAGGGGAAAGGTTGTAAGCGTATCCGTGGAGAGAACCGGAAGGGGGAAGCGCATACTGAGGGCAATCCTTTACGACAGAACGGGAAGCGTGAACCTGATATTCCTTCAGGAGAGGGTTATAAACTACTACAGGAAGGTATTTGAGAAGGCAAAGGAGCTTGACAAAGAGATCCTTGCCTACGGGAAGGTCAGGAGGAGGTTTGGAACCTTCTCAATCGTCCACCCCGAAGTGGAGGTTCTCGACCCCCATAGAGGAAGGTTGAGGAAGCTTGGAGTTATCCTTCCCGTCTACCACCTCAGCGAGGGTTTAAGCCAGAGCTTTGTCAGGTTCTGCATAAGGAAGGTTGTAAGGGAGTTTGCTCCGAGGCTCCCCGAGTACCTCCCGGAAGGGATAAGGGAGAGGGCAAACCTCCCGGAAATCGGAGAGTCTATATGGAACATCCACTTTCCAGACAGCCTGCCAATCCATGAGCTTGAAAGCTTCAGAACTCCTTACCAGAGAAGGGTAATCTTTGATGAGTTCTTCCTCTTCCAGCTTGCAATGGCGCTAAGCAGGAGGTCCCTGAGGGAGAAGAAGGGGATCGCATTCAAGGTTGAAAGCGAGTGGCTTAACGAGTTTAAAGGAACGCTCCCCTTTGAGCTGACGGCTTCGCAGGAGAGGGTTATCGGGGAGATTATCAGGGATATGGAGAGGGAAACGCCGATGAACAGGCTCATTCAGGGAGACGTTGGGAGCGGGAAAACGGTCGTGGCTGCCTTCTCAGCCCTTGTTGCCGTCAGAAACGGATATCAGGTAGCCGTGATGGCTCCGACTGAAATCCTTGCGAAACAGCACTTTCAAAGGTTCAGGCAGTTGCTTGAACCCCTCGGCGTGAGAATCGGCATCATAACGGGGAGCCTGAAGAGGAGGGAGAGGGAATCCATCGGCAGGGAGGTAGCCGAAGGGAGGGTGGATGTGGCAATCGGAACCCATGCCCTCATCCAGAAGGACGTATCGTTCAAGAACTTGGGACTTGTAATCGTTGATGAGCAGCACAGGTTCGGGGTAAGGCAGAGGGCGGAGCTAAAGGGGAAGGGGAAGGTTGTTGACCTCTTAGTCATGACCGCAACGCCGATCCCGAGGACGCTTGCCATGACGATTTACGGAGACCTTGATATATCGACAATCGATGAGCTTCCGGGGGGAAGAAAGCCGGTAATCACGAAAATCCTCTTTGAGGATGAGAGGGAAAGCCTCATAGAGTTTCTCAGGGGTGAGCTTTCAAAGGGGAACAAGGTTTACATAGTGTACCCCCTCATCGATGAATCTGATAAAGTTGAGCTTAAAGCTGCAATAGAGATGTACGATTACTGGAAGGGAACCTTCAAGGAGAACGGAGTTGGGCTCCTGCACGGAAGGATGAAGCAGGAGGAAAAGGACTCTGTAATGGAAAGCTTCAGGAAAGGGGATGTGAAGGTGCTCGTCTCAACAACCGTTGTTGAGGTTGGAATAGATGAACCCGATGCAACCGTCATGGTCATAGAACACGCGGAGAGGTTCGGGCTTGCACAGCTTCACCAGCTAAGGGGAAGGGTTGGAAGGGGAGAGAAGCAGTCCTACTGCTTCCTCATAACGGGGAGGAGCGTGAGTGAGGATGCCGTTAAAAGGCTGAAGGTGCTTGAGAGGACAAACGACGGTTTCAGGATATCGGAGGAGGATTTAAGGTTCAGGGGACCCGGGGAGGTGTTCGGAACGAGGCAGTCCGGCATCGGGGAGTTCAAAATTGCCGATATCTCAAGGGACTTTGAGATACTCAAGCTGGCAAGGGAAGAGGCTATAATGCTCGTGTCATCAAACCCGGAGCTTTCCGGTCTTGAAACCCTGAGAAGGCTTGTCAGGGAAAAGTACGGGAAAAACCTGAACTTAGCATCGGTTGGATAGGAGGCAGCCATGAAGAAGGTTCTCATCGCGTTTCTCCTCCTGATAATTCCCATCAGGGGCTTGTGCTCATCCGGAGCGGTGATACTCTACGACCACTCCTACGTAAAGTTCTTCAGGTCCGGAAGGAAAATCTGGAGGGAGGAAAAAGCTGTAAAGATAAAGGATTACAAGGGTATAAAGGATTTCGGAGAGATAGTCATACCGTTCTCAACCCGGCACCAGAGGGTAAGAATCCTCTACGCATACACGCAGCTTCCGGACGGAAGGAAAATCAAGCCTTCAAAGAAAGCAATAAACATCGTATACCCCCCGTTTCAGTCCGAGGCTCCCATCTACTCCGACCTAAAGTACGAAACGATATCGATGCCCGCCGTTTCAAAGGGGGTAATAATCAAGTACGCCTTTGAGGTAGAGACTTTCAAGCCATACATGAAGGGGGAGTTCTGGGCTGAGAACTTCTTTCAGGACGAGTACCCGGTAAAGGAGGCAACGTTTACGGCTGTAATCCCCTCAAAGAGACACGTAAAAATCAAGCAGTACAACATGAAGGTCAAGCCGAGGATTACAAAGAGCAAGGGCTTCACCATCTACAGGTGGACTGTAAAGGACGTTCCCCCCATAGAGAAGGAGAGGAACATGCCGCCAATCGATGAGGTTGCCAGGAAGGTTGTAATCTCCTCCCTGAAATCGTGGGATCAGGTAGCCTCATGGTATTCAAAGCTCTCAAGGAACGCATTTAAACCCGACAGAAGGATAAGGGAAACCGTTGCAAAGCTCACACGGGGGCTGAAAAGCAGGGAGGAGAAGATAAGGGCTATCTACAACTTTGTCTCACAGAACATAAGGTATGTCGGTATGGAGTTCGGGATAAACGGCTACAAACCCCACAGTGCCTCAGAAGTCCTCAAGAACAGGTACGGCGACTGCAAGGACCACGCAACGCTGCTGATATCGATGCTAAAGGTAATAGGGATAAGGGCTTTTCCGGTTTTAATCCCGACCCAGAGCACTGCCAACATGGACGTTGATGTTCCAAAGCCAACGTCGTTCAACCATGAGATTGCAGCCTTGAGGGAGGGAGACAGGTTCATATTCCTCGATACAACCTCCGATGTAACCCCGTTCGGGGAGCTCCCGGTAGGAGACCAGGGCAGGAGAGTTCTCATAATCATGGGGAAAAAAGCTCTCATCTCGAAAACGCCCGTGTTCCCCCCATCATCAAACGTTGAAGGCTTCAGCGGCAGCTTCCGTATAGACAGCTCGGGGAGGCTGGAGGGAAGGTTCAGCTTCATATACAGAGGGGTCTATGCAGGTTTTGAAAGGTACAGGCTTAAAAGCTCAACGGCAGCATCGAGGAAAAGGCACATAGAAAACCTTGCTTCAAAGGTATCACCCGGTTTTGACGTTGATACGTTCAGCACGAGCAACTTCAGGAACATTAACAGCAAAAGCGTAAGGATAGCGATTTCCGGAAATGACAGGGTTTTCGGGACAAAAACGGAGCACATGATGCTCTTCCACGTTCCGGCTCCCGACTACTCAAGGATCGTTGACTTAGTCGCCCCGAAGACCCGAAAGTACACGTACAGGGTCGGATACAGGATGATGAAGGAGTCCTTTGTAACCGTTCAGATACCCGAAAACTACAGCATATACTTCCTCCCGGAACCCCTGAACTACTCCAACAGGGTTGGAAGCCTTAAGACCGAATGGATAAACCTTGACGGGAGGAGGATAAAATTCCACTTCAAGATGGTCCTGAACAGGGACAGCGTTCCTCCCGAGCTCTACGGGGACTTGAGGGACCTCTTTAACCTTTCGGTTAAGAGCCTCAGGAACCAGATTGTTGTTCTGAAGAGGAAAACGTGATAGTTCTTGGGATTGACACGTCCTGCGATGACACCTCAATATCGGTGTACAGCGGCAGGGAGAACAGGGTTCTCTCAAACGTTGTATCCTCCCAGTACAGGTTTCACGAGGAGTTTGGAGGGGTAGTTCCCGAAATAGCCGCAAGGAAACACGTTGAGAACATAGATGCTGTCCTGAAAACAGCCCTGAGGGATGCAGAAGTTGACATTGAAGATATAGAGCTTATCAGCTCAACGTATGCCCCCGGCTTGCTTCCAGCCCTCCTGGTGGGTCTTTCCTTCGGGAAAGCCCTATCCTTCTCGCTGAACGTCCCCTTCAAGGGGGTTCACCACATCGAAGCACATGTCCTGTCTCCGTTCATCGGGAGGGAGCTGAAGTTTCCCTTCATCTCCTTGGTTGTGAGCGGAGGCCATACCCAGATAGTCGTTGCACAGTCGCTCGGAAACTACAGGGTGATAGGAAAGACCCTTGACGATGCCGTCGGTGAGAGCTACGACAAGGTTGCAAAGATGCTGGGGCTCGGATATCCGGGGGGACCTGTAATAGACAGGATACACAGGAATTTCAGGGGAGAGCTTCTAAAACTCCCCAAACCGAAGGTAAAGGGACTGGACTTCAGCTTCAGCGGGCTAAAAACGGCAACGAGGTTCCTGATAGAGAAGGGATACCCGAAAGAGCAAATTGCAGCCTCCTTTCAGGAAACAGCCATCAGCTACCTCGTTGATAAGCTTAAGCTTGCCCTGAAAGAAACAGGGATAGAAACGGTAACCGTTTCGGGTGGTGTTTCTGCAAACTCATACCTGAGAAAACTCCTAAAGGAGCTGCCCGACGTTGAGGTCATACTTCCCGAGATGGAATTTACATCGGACAACGGAGCGATGGTTGCATACACCGGCTACAGGAAGTTCCTGCTTCAGGGACCGGACAGCCTATCGCTGAACGCAGCCGCAAGAATGCCC
>CAZIVU010000080.1:0-5346 GCA_964542865.1 uncultured bacterium
GCTCATCAACCGTTCATCTTGACAGCTCCTCATACCTCTTTGAGAGCACTCCCTGTGCGTAGAGGAGCTTTATGAGGGATATCCTGTAGTCCGATAGGGCTTTAACGTAGTTTGTCCTTGCTGCATTGAGAGCCGTCTGGGTATCAAGGAGCTCAGTTATGGATGCAAGGCCATTCCTGTACCTCTTGTCAACGATTCTGAGGGATTCCTGAGCCTCCTCAAGCGATGCCTGAGCAAGCTCAACCCTCTTCTTTGCCTCCTCAACTTTGAAGAACGCCCTTGATACCTCAAACTCTATGCCCTTCTTTGCCCTCTCGATGTACTCTTTTACCTTTAACCTTGTGAGCTTTGCCTTTCTGAGCTTTACAAACTTAACCCCTCCATCGAAAAGGTTGAGGTTTGCCTGAATACCCATTGTCCAGCTTGAATTCTCCCTCCCAAAGGGCTTCTCATCGCTGTCAATGTGGTAGTCGTAAAAAGCTGAAAGGTTGGGGAGAAACTCTGAGATTGCAAGCTTTTTCAGGTCTTCCGTCTGCTTTAACCTGTACTTCAGCTCCTTAAGCTCTCTCCTGTTTGAGAGGGCAACCTTTACGGCTTCGGAAAGGTTGAACTGGTAAGGCTTATACGTAAGGTCTCCCTCAACCTCAACCTCGTTTGAGGGGGGAACGCCCATCGCAACGTTGAGCGCCCTTTTTGCTATCTCAAGGTTGCTCTTTGCCCTTACGAGGTTTTCCTCAGCCTGCTCAAGGTAAACCTTAGCCCTGAGGTAGTCGGATTTCACGCCGAGGCCGGACTCATACACGGCCTTTGCGTCCTTCACGTGCTTTTTTGCATCAAAGTACGCAAACTCAGCCGTCTTCACGAATGCTTTTGCGGTCAGAACGTTGTAGTACGCGCTTATAACGTCAAGGATGACCCTGTCCCTTGTCTTCTCAAGCTGTTCCCTGGTTGCCTTTAGCTCGTTCCTTGCAAGGTCTATCCCTATCCTTATCTTTCCCGCCATCCATATGGGAAACTTTGCCGTTATCCCCGTCGTGTAGAGGTCGGAAACCCCCGGCTCATTGAAGTTTGTTGCGTACATGTTAAGCTCTTTTGTTTCCATCCTGTTCATGATTGAGTAGGGAGGGTCCGTTGTCCTGTTGTACTTCCCGTAGAGGTCAACGGTGGGGAGAAGGTGAAGCTTGGATATTGTCAGGTCTTTCCCTTTTTCCTCTACCTCATAGAGCTTTGCCCTCAGCTCGTTGTTCTTTGAAAGAGCGGTATCAACTGCCTCTTTCAGGGTTATGGCACCTGCATCCGATATGAAAAACGCCAGAAACAGAAAGAGCAGTCCTCTCATTAGCTCTCCAATCCATATATTTGGTTGGATGGAATTATACTTTCCCCCTTCTGAGGGCGTCAAGCATCAGCTTCCTCTCCTCCGAGGCAACTATCTGTCTCGTTCTTATTACAGCATCAGGGTTAACGCTTATGCTGTCTATTCCACACTCAACTAAGAACCTTGAGAACTCAGGGTAAACCGAGGGAGCCTGCCCGCATATGGAAACGGTTTTCCCCTTTGAGTGAGCCTTTTCGATGAGCATGGAGATTGCCCTCTTAACAGCTTCCTCCCTCTCATCGAAGTAGCCCAGGTCTGAGAGTATCTGTGAATCCCTGCTTACACCTAAGACGAGCTGGGTAAGGTCATTGCTCCCTATGCTGAACCCGTCAACGAACTCCGAGAACTCCTCTGCAAGGAAAACTATGGACGGGACCTCTGCCATTGCAAGGACTTTGAAGTCCCTTCCCCTTTCAAGCCCCTCCTCCTTCATGATTTTGATTGCCCTTTCAAGCTCCCAGATTGTTCTCACGAACGGGAACATTACCCAGACGTTTTTCAACCCCTGCTCCCTGCACTTCCTTACCGCACGGCACTCGAGGCGGAAAGCCGGCTCGTACGTTTTCGATACGTACCTTGAAACCCCTCTCCAGCCGATCATCGGGTTTCTCTCCTCAGGTTCAAACTCCTCCCCTCCGTAGAGCTCCCTGTACTCGTTTGTTTTAAAGTCGCTGAACCTCACGACCACAGGCTTTGGAAACACAGCACCTGCAACCTTTGAAATTCCATCCGAAAGCCTGTCTATGAACGTTTTCTCATCACCCTGCTTTATCATGTAGAGAGGGTGCTTACCTATCCACTCCGAGATGATGAACTCTATTCTCATCAAGCCTATCCCATCGATTGGAAGGTCTTTGTACTTTTCGATCATGTCGGGCTGTCCCAGGTTCATGTATATCTTTGTTCCCGTCGGTATGTATCCTGAGCTGTGCACAACAGCCACGGGCTTTTCCCTCTCTTCCTCAACGGCTCCCCTGTAGACAACGCCGACCGTTGCATTAACGGTTACCTCCATCCCGGTCTTCAGAACCTTTGTTGCATTTCCCGTTCCAACTATACACGGTATGCCGAGCTCCCTTGATACTATCGCAGCGTGTGCCGTCATTCCCCCCTCATCCGTAACTATGGCTGCAGCTTTCTTCATAAGGGGAACCCAGTCGGGGTCTGTCATCTTCGTTACAAGTATCTCCCCCTTCTTAAAGAGGGGACCCTCCTTTACAGGGTCAAAGAGAACGTGAACCTTTCCACGTGCCACTCCGGGGCTTGCAGGAAGCCCTTTTACGAGTATCTCCTTCCCTGAGACCTTCGTTGCCTTCCTTTTCCCGATTGCCGTTACGGGCCTTGCTTGGACGATGTAAACCCTGTCCTCAACGGCAAACTCCATATCCATAGGTTTTCCGTAGTGGTTTTCAATCTTTATTCCCAACCTTGCGAGCTCCTTAATCTCCTCATCAGTTAGAGATGGTGATTTTGCCCTGCTCTCCTCTATTCTGACCTCAACGTTTGTTCCCGTTTTAGGGTCGTAGAAAAGTCCTACATCCTTCTCCTTTATATCCCTTTCCAGAATCTCAAGCGTTTTCTTGTCAACGACGAACCTGTCTGGTGTTACTTTCCCCCCAACAACGTACTCACCAAGTCCCCAGCTCGATTCAATCACGATAACGTCATCGCCCGTTACAGGGTCAACCGTGAACATTATCCCTGAGGCTTTTGACTCAACCATTTTCTGAACACCAACGGAAATCAATACCTTGAAGTGGCTGAAGCCCTTTGTCTCCCTGTAGAAGATCGCCCTTGCCGTAAAGAGGCTTGCCCAGCACTCCTTAACGCTTCTTATAAGTGCTTTGTCTCCCTTGACGTTCAGGTATGTTGCCTGCTCACCTGCAAAGCTTGCACTCGGAAGGTCCTCAGCGGTTGCGGATGACCTTACGGCAACCCTGATGTCCCTCTCTCCAACCCTGCTTGAAAGCTCGCTGTAAGCCCTTACGATCTCCCCCGCCATGTCATCCGGTATCTTCCCCTCAATTATGAGGTTTCTTATCTGCCTGCTCGTCCTCTCAAGGGTTTCATACACGTTTACATCTATACCTTTAAGAAGCTCAAATATCTTCTCCTTAATCCCCGTTCTCTCTATGAACTCCTTGTAGGCAAGCGCAGTTACTGCAAATCCGGGAGGGACAGGAATTCCGAAGCTGATCATCTCCCCGAGGTTTGCGTTCTTTCCCCCTACAAGGGGAACGTCGTTCTTTGATAGCTCCTCAAAAAACTTTACGTACTTCATCTTTCCTCCAGCTTAACGAACTCAACATTCCCGGCTATTGCTATCTCCTTTCCTATGACGGCAATCGCCCCATAGAGGTTATCTATAGCCCTGTAAGTTATATCAAATTCCTCAAAATTCGTGCTGTTCCCCAGCGCAGTTGCCCCGCAGTCCGAAAGGACCGGGTCCTCCGAGATTGCGGTTGCAATCAGCGTTCTTCCAAAGCTTAGGGAGTGTCCAATCCTGCTTGAGGAGCTGCAGACACCAAACCTTCCGGGGGGAAGGAGTATGCCAACTCTCCTGTCAAGCTCAGGATTCCCTGTAAACATGCCGACAACGGTATCGCTCTTTGACACGACGTATACATCCCCTCCGTTCTCCACTATGAACTCCTCGACGCCCATCTCAAGAAGCCTTTCACCGATGAAGAGGTTTATGGCTCCCGCGATGCCTGCCATGGGACCCACACCGGCAAGCTTTGAAGCCTGAAGGAGTTTCCTTATGATGGCTGGTGAAAGCGTTGGCTCCTCATCTATCGGCTCAAGGCTGTTCAGGAACCGGGGGTTCTCCTCAATGAAGCTCTGAACTTGAGAGCGCAGGAGTATGAGGTGTTCGGTAAGCGTTGTCTTTACCTTCTCTACCGCTTGACCGAACCTTTCCGGCAGGGATATCCAGAGGTCGCTCTCCCCTGCAGCTATCTCAAAGGAGATTTTGCCTCTTCTGGTGATGCTTTCCCTGTAAAACCGCTTTTCAGGTCTTGAGACCTTCATTGTTTCTCAACCGTTTCCGATATCTCCTTTGACCTCCTGAACGCCTTGAATACCGCCTCTATAAAGGCAGACCTTACTCCCCTTGACTCGAGTTCAGATATTCCCTCAATTGTCGTTCCCGACGGGGACGTTACGGCATCCTTCAGGACTTCCGGGTGCTCTCCCTTCAGCACCATCTGGGCAGCCCCGCTCACAGTTTCCGCTGCAAGCCTTAAGGCTAATTCCCTTGAAAGGCCAGCCCTTACTCCCCCATCGGAGAGTGCCTCAATGACCATGAAGACAAAAGCAGGACCGCTCCCCGAAAGGCCTGTAACTGCATCCATCAACTTCTCATCCACCTCAAAAACGCTTCCAACAGTTTTTAGAAGGTACTTAACGGTATCCAGTTCATCCTTAAGGAGCCTGAAGTTCTGGGAAACGGCGATGGAACCTCTCTTCACCTTTACCAGTATGTTTGGCATTATCCTCACAACCTTCCTGTCGTCCCCGATTACCTCCTCAATCTTCCTTATCGGGTAACCTGCAGCCATTGAGACTACTATCTGTGAGGGTGTCAGGGATGACTTTATCTCCTGCAGAACTGACGTCATCACCTGAGGTTTAACGGAGAGGAACACGATATCTGAGTTCAGGACAACCTCAACGTTCTCCCTGAACGTTTTTACTCCGTAGCTTTTGGAAAGCTCCTTTAACCTTGATTTATCAATGTCTGAAACGCTTACCATGGCCGGAAGGACTGTCTGGCTCTCGATGAGACCGGATATAAAGGCTTCCGCCATCTTCCCCCCTCCGATGAAGCCTACTCTTGCATTCATGGTGCCTCCGCATATCTTTTTCAGTGGGCCCGGGTGGCGGAACTGGCAGACGCGAGGGACTCAAAATCCCTTGCCCGCAAGGGCGTGCGGGTTCAATTCCCGCCCCGGGCACCAAAGGTTTTC
>CAZIVU010000081.1:0-5336 GCA_964542865.1 uncultured bacterium
TCCTTATTTGACGAATAGATTCTCGTAATCACAATAACTAAATTATAGTAAATCCCAACTTCAAAGCCTTACAATTTTCTCCGAACCGATAAGGGTCTGAACAACCTCATAAGCGTTGGATGCAACTCCGACCTCAAGCTCATCTAAGAGGTTGAAGTGATCAAGGCACGTTCCGCAGCAGATGATATCAACGCCCCTTCTTTTCAGCTCCTTAAGTGCTTCAAGGATTTCAGGGTCAGAACCCCTGCATGCGAGCTTAACTGCCGTGTTTATGAGGACGACCTTTGACGGGGGAGGGTCTGCGTCGAGAAACGTCTTTATAAACCCCTTCATGAGGATCTTCCCGAGCTCCCTGTCCTCACCAACGGAGCTTCCCGTTATGAACACGCAGTAACTTCCCTTCCTCTTCTCTTTCTTCTCCTCTTTAACGGCCTCTCCCCTCCTTATCTTAAGGATAAACTCCTTCCCCCGCTCCTCAACCTCAACGCTGCACCCCATCTTCTCCGCAAATCTCCTCACGTTCTCCTTTGAAGCCCTGTTGTCAACAATTACGGCTATCTCCTCAGCTCCCCTCTCAAGCGCCTCCTTTGTCTTCAGAACGGGTATGGGGCACGCAAGACCTCTGCAGTTTATCTCCTCCATGCTCACTCCCTGAAAGCTTTTTAAGAAATTAAAGGTGATACGGCTGACGTTTCAACGAAGGAATACCTATGGACTGCCGTAGTTCGATACGTTTTTCCTATAGAACTCCCTCACCACCTCAAGGAGTTTCCGGCTTACCCCCATCTCGAGACTTCCCAGCTCCTCCGAGCTTACAACCTTTCCCTCCCCCAAAAGCATAACCTCACAGGGGAGGCAGTAGCTCTCCTCCCTCCTGTGCCTTTCCCAGTAGGGCTTCAGCTCAACATCACAGCCCAACAGCTCAAGGAACTCTGAACCCTGCTCCTTATCCCTGAGGTATATGTAGAGGCTTTCCCCTATCCTGAGCTTTGAGATGAGGTACCTTCCATCCTCAAAGCGCTCAATCTCCGTGAGCAATCCTCTCGCCAACCTCCCTGAATATCTGGACTGCAATCCTCTCCATGCACTGCTTCTTCTTCGTCTCTATATCCTCCGGAGTCCCCTTTGCATCGTAGAAGTCGTACCTTTTAACCGTGAAAACCTTAAACGGCTTCCTGTAGCCGTACTTCACCATCCTTATGGTTGCCTGAATCTCCATCCTGTACTCAACAGCTATATCGTTCCTGTCAAAACCCACGGGGTAGATGTAGATAGAGTCAACGGATGGCTTAACCAGAAGCGTAACGTCGGGGATCGGCTCTCTGTCAACGGAGAAACGTGAATCGGTGTAGAATGCATCGTTTGCAGCCCTTGAGAATACGATGTCGGCAAGCTCCTCCTTTGTCCTGTTCGTAACGGGCTCTATGTATATGTGGCTAACCCTCTCCGGCCTCTCCATGTAGGAGGTTGAAACGCAGGAGGACACGACGGCAAGAAGGATCAGCATAAAAAACCTAAGCAACAACAACGTTCACAAGCCTCCCTTTCACGTATATAAACTTAACGACCCGTTTCCCCTCAGTATACCTCTTAACCCTCTCATCGGATAGAGCTACCTCCCTGACCTCCTCCTCGCCCATGTCGGGGGAGATGACTATCCTGCTCCTCACCTTCCCGTTGACCTGAACGGGGATTTCAACCTCACTGACCTTGAGCGCCGATTCATCAACCTTCGGCCATGCCTCAAGGCAGACAGGTTTTTCATGGCCTGTAATCCTCCACAGCTCCTCACATACGTGGGGGGTAAACGGGGAAAGGAGCAGTATCATCTTCTCCACCGCATCCCTCAAAACGTAGTAATCCCCATCGGTTTCCGGCTTAAACCTTGAGGTCTCGTTGAAAAGCTCCATGATTGAGGCTATGGCTGTGTTGAACTTAAACCTGCCCTCCATCTCCTGGGTAACCTTACTGACGGTCTGGTAGATCTTCCTCCTCAAACGGGAACCTGAAGCGGACACATCCCCGCTGCGGCTCTCCTTGAGGGTCTCCGCCTTTTCGCTGACGAACTCGTAGAGCCTCCTCAGGAACCTGAATGAGCCCTCAATCCCCTCGGTCTTCCACTCAAACTCGCTCTCCGGAGGAGCTGCAAAGAGTATGTAAAGCCTCGTGGCATCGGCACCGTACCTCTCTATCATCTCATCGGGGTCAACCGTGTTGAGCTTTGACTTGCTCATCTTCGAAAGCTCCCCGAACCTCTCCTCAAGCTCGGGGAGAACCCCGTCAACGTCTATGCCGGGAACCTTCTCAAGGAGAAGCCTCGCGTTATCACCAACCGATATGTGGTTCTCCTCCATGACCTCCCAGATGGTTCTCCCATCCCCGGAGGATGCCCCAAGCCTTTCGGACAGCTCCGACAAACTGCTCTCCTCAGAAAGTCCAAGGCTGCTCAGGAGCCTCTTCACGCTGACCCACCTCTTGCACACCATCCCCTGAGTCAGGAGGTTGTAAAACGGCTCCCCTGCCCTGAAGAAATCCGCCTGCCAGCCATCAGTCGCCCTGAAAAGGCCGATATCCCTCAAAACCTTCGTGAAGAACCTCGAGTAGAGGAGGTGGAGAACCGCATGCTCAACTCCCCCTATGTACTGGTCAACCACCATCCAGTAGGACGCCCTATCGGGGTTGAAGGGAAGGCTCTCCTCTTTCGGGGAGCAGTACCTTAGGAAGTACCACGAGGAGTCGAAGAACGTGTCCATCGTGTCCGTATCCCTCCTCGCAGGCCCACCGCACTTCGGACAACTCGTCTCAACGAATTCCCTGACGCTCTCAAGGGGGGAACCTCCCCTCCCTGTAAGGGAGACGTTCTCCGGTAGGAGAACGGGAAGCTCATCATCGGGAACGGGGACTATCCCGCACCTCTCACAGTAGACGATGGGGATCGGCGTCCCCCAGTACCTCTGCCTCGATATGTTCCAGTCCCTCAGCCTGTAGTTAACCTCCCTTCTCCCGAGCCCTAACTTCTCAAGCCTCTCCGTTATAGCCTCCTTTGCCCTCTCGCTACCCATCCCGCTGAAATCATCGGAGTTCACAAGGATGCCGGGTCCCGTATAGGCTTCCCCCATCTCCTCCGGCTTCAAGCTTTCCCCTTCCGGAACGATAACTACCCTTACCGGAAGCCCGTACTTCCTTGCAAACTCAAAGTCCCTCTGGTCGTGGGCTGGAACGGACATAACCGCTCCCGTCCCGTACTCCATCAGGACAAAGTTTGCAGTGTACACGGGAATCCTTTCCCCGGTAAGGGGGTGGACAGCGTAGCTTCCGGTAAAAACCCCCTCCTTCTCAAGCTCTCCCGACTCCCTCCTCCTCCTCTCAACGCTCCTCATCCTCTCAACGAACTCCCTGACCTTCTCCTCCTGCTCCGTTCCCCTTGAGAGTTTAAGCGTGAGCGGGTGTTCGGGGGCAAGGACTATGTACGTTACGCCGAAAAGCGTATCAGGTCTTGTCGTGAAAACCTCTATGTAACCTCCCCCCTCAAGGGGAAACTTTACCCTCGTCCCGACGCTCTTCCCTATCCAGTTCCTCTGCATCGTTATGACGGCTTCAGGCCAGTGTCCCTTCAAAAGCTCAAGGTCTCTGAGCAGCTCCTCGGCGTAATCCGTTATCCTCAGGAACCAGCTATCTATCTCCCTCTGAACAACCTTTGTCCCGCACCTCCAGCACCTCCCCTCCTCATCAACCTGCTCGTTTGCAAGGACTGTCCTGCAGGATGGACACCAGTTTACAGGGCTTTTTGCCCTGTAGGCAATGCCCCTCTCAAACATCCTGAGGAATATCCACTGGTTCCACCTGTAGTAGTCGGGGCTGCACGTTGATATCTCCCTTTCCCAGTCGTAGGAAAAGCCCAATCTCTTCAGCTCTTTCCTCATGTAGTCTATGTTCTCAAGCGTCCACTCTGCAGGGTGAACGCCCCTCTTTATCGCGGCGTTTTCAGCAGGAAGCCCGAAAGCGTCCCATCCGATGGGGTGGAGGACGTTGAAGCCTGCCATCCTCCTGTACCTTGCAATGACATCGCCGATCGAGTAGTTCCTCACATGCCCCATGTGAATCCTTCCGGACGGGTAAGGGAACATCTCAAGGACATAGTACTTCTTCCCCTTCCCCTCTTCAGCCCTGAACACACCCCTCTCTTCCCATACCCTCTGCCACCTTTCCTCTATATCCCTGAACCTGTAATCCATAAGAACCTCCTTAAGGGCTAAATTTTATATAATTTTTGCGGAGGTATTATGGTAAAGGTCGGCGAAAAGGCTCCAGATTTCAAGCTGAAGGACCAGAACGGGCAAGAGGTATCACTAAGCGACTTCAAGGGGAAGTGGGTCGTCCTCTACTTCTACCCGAAGGACAACACTCCCGGGTGCACAAAAGAGGCTGAGGACTTCACCCGGCTTATCGAGAACTTTGAAAAGCTCGGAACGGTTGTGGTAGGGATAAGCCCCGATTCCGTTGAAAGCCACAGAAGGTTCGCCGAAAAGAGAAACTTGAAGGTCAGGCTCCTCAGCGACCCCGACCACAGGGTTATAGAGAGCTACGGGGCTTGGAAGCTCAAGAAGAGGTTCGGAAAGGAGTACTACGGGGTTGTGAGGAGCACTTTCCTCATCGACCCTGACGGGAACGTTGCCCACATCTGGCAGAACGTAAGGGTAAAGGGGCATGCAGAGGCTGTCCTTCAGATGGTTGAAGAGCTGAAGCTGTGAAGAATCACCTCCTTAAAGCCCTTTCGTCCTTTTCCCTTGAGGACGTTCTTGAGCTTGAAAGGCACGACAGGCAGTACAGAGCTCTTGAGAGGCTCTTCTTAAAGTTAAAGGATGAGGAGCTTTTCCTCAAGCTTTTGGTCGTAAACGCCCTTATGTCCTACCAGCTTCAGATGAAGGGGGAAAGGTACTGGGAAGCCTTCTCAGATTTCTTCTCGGGGGAAAGGGGAATTTCGGACTTCCCGGAGTTCATAGAAAGGTTCAACAGGAGGCTCTTGAAGTCAAAGCTGAAAAGGCTCGAGAGGGTTATCGGCTGCACGGAAAGGGCTTTCAGGGAAGGCTATGAAAGGTTCGGCAGGAACGCTGCCACCCTGACAGCTGAGCTTTCCTCCTGTCTTGGACAGAAGCCCGACAGCAAAACCATCTCCTTCGCCGCAAAGATGTTTGCCTACGGGTGGAGAATCTGCAGGAACGCTCTGCCCGAAGGGCTTGAAAGCGTATCCATTCCGATTGACGTTCGCATCTCAAGGGTAAGCGGCGAAAGGGGCTTCTGGAGGAAGCTGTCAGAAAAACTGGGCATCCCGATGG
>CAZIVU010000082.1:0-2264 GCA_964542865.1 uncultured bacterium
GGTTAAAGGCTTGCTCATTACAGAGGTAAAGCCCGGCTCTCCTGCCGATGATGCCGGATTGAGGGAAGGAGATGTTATACTAAAAGCAGGGACGGTTCCGAGGAATATGGTTCAGGTAAAGGACAAGGATGACCTCCTCAAGGTTGTGAGAAAAGCCGGAAGGAGGGGTCTGTTGCTGAAAGTTCTGAGGGGAGAAGCTATATTCTACGCCGTTTTGAAACCTGAAACTTAGGAGGCTTAATGGAGGAAAAGGAGTTCATCTTTGATGATAATCTGGATGAGCTATCACCTGAGGAAAAGGAGCTATTTGCTTCCGAGATAGACCCGGAGCTTATCGAGTCCTTCGTTCCGGACAGGGACTCCCTCGATGCCTTCCTGAAGGCGATATCGAAAATTCCCCTCCTCTCAAGGGAGGAGGAGCTGAAGTACGCGAGGAGGGCTAAGGAGGGAGACAGGGAAGCTCTAAAGAAGCTCATAGAGTCCAACCTCAGGTTCGTCGTGAGCGTTGCCAAGAAGTACTTAGGGTGCGGGCTCCCCCTTCACGACCTGATAGCTGAGGGGCTTTTGGGCTTAATTGAGGCGGCAAGGAGGTTTGACCCTGAGAAGGGGGTAAAGTTCATCTCCTACGCTGTCTGGTGGATAAGGCAGTCCATAATGCAGGCACTTGCACAGCAGACGGGAGCCGTCAAGATACCGGTAAAACAGGCTGTCCTCGTGAATAAGATAACGAGGTCTTACGGGGAGCTTCTGAAGAAGTTAGGAAGGGAGCCGACGACGGAGGAGCTTGCGGACTATGTTGGGATGAAGCCAAAGGACGTTGAAAGGTTGACTACCATATGCCAGCTCCCCCTCTCGCTTGATACGCCCATAGGCGAGGAGGAGGACGTTACGTTCAAGGATTTCCTCAAGGGTGCAGGGACGGCAGAGGTTGAGGAGAAGGTTGTTCAGGAGGAGCTTAAGCAGAACATCAGGGAGATGCTTGAGCAGTTAACACCTCAGGAGAGGAAGATAATTGTCATGAGGTTCGGTCTCGGGGGTGAGGAGCCGAAGACGCTCAGGGAGATAGGCGAGAAGCTGGGGATAAGCAGGGAGAGGGTAAGGCAGTTAGAAACGCGGGCAAAGAAGAAGATGAGGGAGCAGGCACTCAAGAAGAAGCTTCAGGTCTTCCTCAACTAAGGGGGCTCTGCCCCCTACTTCCAGTTTCTCTTCTCAAGCATGTAGTAGATGACCGGGATAACTACAAGCGTCAGCGTTGTCGATGCGAAGACGCCGAACATGAGCGATATCGCGAGCCCTTCAAATATCGGGTCTGTAATTATGACGAACGCTCCCACTATGGCTGCGGCTGCTGTAAGGACGATAGGCCTGAACCTGACCGCTCCCGCCTCTATGATTGCATCAACGATATCCTTTGCTCCCTCCTCCTTCCTCATGAGTATGAAGTCAACGAGTATTATGGAGTTTCTGACAACAATTCCTGCAAGGGCTATGAAGCCTATCATTGAGGTTGCCGTAAAGTAGGAAAGCTTACCCTTTATGAGGCTCACAAGCCAGTGGCCCGGGACGATACCGACCATCGTCAGGGGAATTGGAGCCATTATAACCATGGGAAGGACAAAGGACTGGAACTGCCCTACGATCAGAAGGTAGATGAGGATGAGGGCAACTATAAAAGCCGCTCCCATATCCCTGAACGTCTCATAGGTTATCTGCCACTCTCCATCCCACTTCATCATAGGTTTGAAGTCGTTCTGGGGAATCGATGGGGGAATGAATGAGTACTCAAGCCTGTAGCCATCGGGGAGGGGATGGCTCTTCAGGTAGCTGTTTATCGCTAAAATCGGGTAGATTGGAGCCTCATACTCTCCTGAAACGTCAGCGATAACGTAGGATACCGGGTGAAGGTTCTTGTGGTAGATAGTCTTATCGGCAAGAACCCTCTTAACGGTAGCAATCTCTCCCAGTGTTATGAGCTTCCCCTTCATGTTCATCACGGGAATGCTCAAGATATCGTCAATGCTTGTCCTCTTGCTCCTCGGAACCCTAAGGTATATGGAAACGGGCTCTGCTTCCCTATCAACATGTGCAAGGCTTACGGTTCCTCCACCTACAGCCATGCTAACCGTCTTTGCTATCAGCTCATCGGAGATTCCCGACCTCCTTGCCTTTTCCCTGTTAACCTTTATCTCATACTTGTAGTAGTCATCATCAACCATCGTATCAACGTCAACAACGCCCTCCGTCTTCCTGAAGACCTGTTCAAC
>CAZIVU010000082.1:2364-5311 GCA_964542865.1 uncultured bacterium
AACAACCTGAAACTCGCTCTTGTTGTCAAAGGGAAGCATCTTGACAACAACATCCTTCGTATAGAACATGGCAACGGCTCCGAGCATGAGAAAGCCAACAACCCCCAGGAAAACAAATCTTTTCAACCTTGATGTCAGAAGGGGCCTTACCATCCAGTTGTATATCCTGAAAATCCTCGTCTTCTCAAGCTCGAACTTCTCCTCCTCTTCGGCCTCACCCCTGAGGAGGTAGTAGGTAGCCCAAGGGGATATGACAAAGGCAACTATGAGGGAGAAGAACATCGCCGTTGACGCGTTGACGGGAATGGGCCTCATGTAGGGTCCCATCAGCCCCCTAACAAACCCCATGGGGAGAAGGGCAGCTATAACGGTAAACGTTGCAAGGATTGTCGGGTTTCCAACCTCGGCAACCGCCCTTATGGCAGCCTGAAGCGGGGGAAGCTCCTTAAGCTTAAAGTGCCTGTGGATGTTCTCAACGACAACGATTGCATCATCGACGAGGAGACCGAGCGTAAATATGAGGGCAAAGAGGGTAACCCTGTTGAGGGTATACCCCGTTATCAGGTCTATGAAGAGCGTAAGGGCAAGCGTTGTGGGGATGGCAAGCGATACGACGAGGGCTTCCTTTGCACCCAGCGTAAAACCTATGAATATGACAACGGCAACAACAGCAACTCCCAAGTGGAACATCAGCTCGTCAAACTTATCCTCTGCCGTTTTACCGTAGTTCCTCGTTAGAGTCACGTGAACATCATCGGGTATTATGTTTGACTTAATCTTTTCAAACTTCTCAAGGATATGGTCAGCAACGACAACTGCGTTCGTCCCCTTCTTCTTGGCAATTGCAACGGTTACTGCCGGAAACTCGTTTCCGTTCCTCTCGATAAAATCCTTAGATACCCCCTTCTTATCGCTGTTCGGACCGAAACCTATCCAGACGTAGTTGTCCGGGTCTTTCGGAGCGTCAACGACTCTGGAAACATCCTTCAGGTAAACGGGCTTACCCCTGTAAACGGAAACAACGATGTTCTTCAGGTCATCGATGCTCCTTATGAAATCCCCAACCTCCACCGGGTACTCGTTCCTTCCCCTTACAATCTCCCCCGAAGGGAGCTTAAGGTTGGCACTCCTTATAGCCTGAACGACCTGAAGGAGGGAAACGTTAAAGCCCTTCAGCCTGTCGGGGTCTATCAGAACCTTAAACGTTCTCGGCTCACCCCCTATAACCCACGACTTTGAGACGTCATCAACCTGCTTCAGCTTCAGGCAGAGCTCCTTTGCAATCCTCCTGAGCTGGTAGGGAGACCTATCCTTGCTCCAGAGGGTAAGGGTGACTATGGGAACATCGTTTATATCCTTTGGCTTCACAAGGGGCATCATGGCGCCCTTCGGGAGGAGGTCAAGGTTTGACATTACCTTGTTGTAGAGCTTAACAAGGGCATCCTCCATGTCCTCGCCGACCTTAAACCTTGCTATGATAAGTGCCATTCCGGGCTTGGACACGGAGTAAACGTAGTCCATCCCCTTTATCTCCCAGATAACCTTCTCAAATGGGGTTGCAATCTGCCTCTCAACCTCCTTCGAGGAAGCTCCCGGGTAGGGGATGAAGACATCAACCATCGGAACAACGATCTGGGGCTCCTCCTCCTTCGGCGTAAGGACAATGGCTGCAAGCCCTATAAGGAGGGAAGCTATGAGGAAGAGGGGAGTTAACTTTGAGGTTATGAACTTCTGGGTAATCCTTCCTGCTATCCCTAACCTGAACTTGTCCATCTGCTTACTCCTCGACCTTTGCTCCGTCAAAAAGGTTTTCAACGCCGGATACCGCTATCCTCTCCCCTTTCCTTATCCCGGATAGCACCTCTACCTTTCCGTCCATCTCCTTACCCGTCTTTACAAGCCTTAAGTGGGCAATGTTGTTGCTGTCAACAACAAAGAGGTATTCAAGTGCCCCTACCCTGTAAACAGCGCTTTTGGGAACTAAGAATACCTCACCGGGTTTTTCCTTTAAAACTACCTCAGCGTAGGTCCCCGGAAGAACCTTAACGCCTTTCACCTCAACCTTAATCCCGAACTTGTGGGAAACCGGGTCGGACGCCCTCTCAACCTCGGTTACCGTTCCGCTTACAACGGACTTTCCAACCCTTACCATAACGGTATCCCCGACCTTAACCTTTCCGTAGAAGGACTCATCTATCGAGGCGTAAACCTTCAGGGGTTCGGAACCGATTTCAAAGACAGGGGTCTTGGGTGATGCAAGGTTTCCCCTGTCAAGTAGCTTCTTAAGGACGTATCCGTTGACGGGAGACCTGAGGTACGTGTATGAGAGGTAGGCGGAAGCCTTCTTAAGGTCAGCCATAACCTGCTTCCTCTTTGCTATGAGCTGCTTCCTCTTTGCCTCAACCTCATCCCTTTTGGCAAGGGCTGCCTCATACTGAGCTTCTGCCGCCCTGTATGCCGTCTCTACCTCATCAAACCTCTGCTTTGAAACTGCCTCAGCTTCCTTCAGCTTCTTGAACCTCTCGTAGGTTTTCCTTGCAAGCTCAAGGTTTGCCTTTGCTGCCTTGATATGCTCGTTAACCTCCCTCTCCGCACTTTTTACCTCTTCAAGGGCATGTTCAATCTCCTTCAAGCCGGCCCTTGCCTTCTCCACATCGGGCTTTATCGTTGAGCTCTCAAGGACGGCAAGAACCTGCCCCTTCCTCACCCTGTCCCCAACCTTCACCCTGATAGCCCTTATGTAGCCGACAACCTTCGGGGAAAGGAACACGGAGTCTGAGGGAATTACCCTTCCGGAAAACCGCTCCTCGGAAACCATCTCTACCGGCTGAACCCTCTCAACGGAGGTACCCTTTACGACTTTATGGGTTATATGCTCTGTAGCCTTCTCCTTCCCGCATCCAAAAACTGCAAGGGCAAAAGAAGTGATGAGAACGAGCTTCCTCAT
>CAZIVU010000083.1:0-5175 GCA_964542865.1 uncultured bacterium
TCAACTCTGAAGTTGACGGAGGTATGAGCATGAGGAGGGTTGAGACAAAATCCGCACCCCTTCCCGTCGGACCGTATTCTCAGGCTGTCCTATCTGGGAACCTCATCTTCGTTTCCGGGCAGTTAGGGATTAAGGACGGGGAGCTTCTTGCAGGAGTGGAGGAGCAGACGGCTCAGGCTTTGAGAAACGTTGAGGCCATCCTCAACAGGGCGGGAGCCGGAAGGTGCAGCGTGCTCAAGACAACGATATTCCTGAAGGATATCTCCCACTTTAGATCCGTGAACGAGGTTTACTCAGAATTCTTCTCGGGATGTCCCGTGTTTCCGGCAAGGTCAACCGTTGAGGTCTCAAACCTTCCCCTGAACGCCCTCGTTGAGATAGAGTGCGTAGCATGGATAGGTTAGGAAAGCTCTTTGTGGTTGCAACCCCCATCGGAAACCTGAAGGATATAACGCTGAGGGCAATAGAGACGCTGAGAAGCGTTGACTTCATAGCCTGTGAGGATACGAGGAGGACGAGGAAACTCCTCTCCCACCTTGATATCAGGGGGAAAAGGCTCATCTCCTACTACGAACAGAGGGAGAGGGTCTCCTCAAGGGGTATAGTGAAGCTCCTGCTTGAGGGGAACGATGTTGCCCTTGTCAGCGATGCGGGAACGCCGTGTATAAGCGACCCGGGCTACGCGGTCGTGAGGGCTGCAAGGGAAGAGGGGATTGATGTTATTCCCGTTCCGGGAGCGTCGGCGGTCATAGCGGCTCTTTCCGCCTCCGGCTTCCCCACGGACAGGTTTCTCTTCGTGGGTTTCCTCCCGAGAAAGGGGGAGAAGCTGAAGGCTGAGCTCGGAAGGATTGCCGCCTCCGGGACAACGACGGTCGCGTATGAATCCCCCCACAGAATTGAGAGAACCCTGAAGCTCATAGCAACGGAGTTCCCATCCATGGAGATAGGGGTCTACAGGGAGATAACGAAGATTAACGAGGAGTTCGTCAGGGGAAGAGCCGATGAGGTTTTAGCAGGGCTTGAGGGAAGGTTCAGGGGGGAGTTTGTAATCATCTTTGCCCCGATGGAGGAGGAAAGGGGGGAAACGGACATCGCCGGGATACTCAGGGATTTGAAGGAGGAGGGGCTTTCACTGAAAGAGGCGGTCAGAAGGGCCTGCAGGATTACAGGCCTCAGAAGGAATGAGGTCTACAGGGAAGCCCTTGAAATCTTCGGAACGGAGGGCTGACAGGGAACAAGCTCACCGTCCCTGTACTCGTAAGCCCTTATCTTGCACGGACCCCCGATGAACCTCTCAACATCAACGAAGGATGCGTAGTCAACGTTAAACCACTTCACCGTCAGCTCAAGGGCAACCATGGGGTCAAAGTCCTTGCAGCTGTAAGCATCAAGGCTGAAGAACTTCTCCTCGGGCCACGTGTGGATGGTGCAGTGGCTCTCAAGCCATATCGAGACGCCGGAGATCCCGCTGTCCTCGGTCGCCCTCCTCCTCAGAGTCTCCTCCATGAACTCAAGCGTCTTGCTCTTTACGTGCTCCTCCGAGAGCTTTTTGACGAACTGCTCAAGCTCCGACTGGGCAAACGGAAACCTCGCAACGATGGGAGGGTAAACGAGGGTCATGTCAAGCTTCCTTGCAACCTCCTCCATGTAGTCGTATATGGGCTGAATTGCATTGATTTTAGATATGTCCTTAACCGTTGCGTCAACCATTATGTGCCTTCCAACAAACTCCATACCTTCCTCCATCACTTTTTAAGGGGGATAACATCAACCGTTATCGTTGCCTCTATATCCTTGAAGAGGTGAACCTTAACGTCGTAAGTCCCGGTTTCCCTTATGGGCTTCTCAAGGACAATCTGCCTCTTCTCAACATCCTCAAATCCAGCCCTGTGAAGCGCCTTCTCAATCTGGGACGTTGTAACGGAGCCGAACAGCTTCCCCTCCTCTCCAGCCTCATGCTCTATGGTAACCCTTACGGAGGAGAGCTTCTCTGCAAGCTCCCTGAACCTCTCAATCTCCTTTTCAACCTTCCTCTTGAGGGCTTTAATCTCGTTCTTGACCCTCTTTACGTTTGACTGCGTCGCAGAGAGGGCAATGCCCATGGGTATGAGGTAGTTCCTTGCATATCCATCCTTCACGTCAACGATATCTCCGACCTTCCCGAGCTTCTCCATATCCTTAATCAGAATTACCCTCATCTCTTACCTCCTTTGAGTTTTCTAAAATTAAACCAGAAATCAAACATGCCAACAACCGCCGCAACGATAAATATCAGAACGGGGATGAAAACGAAAACGAAGAGGAGGATAAGCTTCGTTGCCATCCCCACCCTGTCAAGGAAGCCCATCAAAACCGCGAAACCCTGAACGGTGAAGAAGCCGAAAGACGCTATGACAGCGTTCTGCCCGAAAATCGAAACCGCCGGGATGGGCTTCAGAAGGGAGAGAACCCCTCCCGCTATGAAAAGGGCAACGGGAGGAAAACCGAAGTTAAGCTCCCTGAAGCCGAAGTTCCTCTTTGAAACGACGTGAACCGCTCCGACAAGGAGCGATGAGACAACGGCGCTTGAGAGGAAGTAGAAACCCCACCTGTAGTCCGAAATCCACGGGAAGCTCTTCAGAACCTCTTCAGGCACACCGAAAGCAACGTCCTCAAGGACGGAGCCTGCAAACAGGAGCAGCGAGAGGAGAACTATCAGGTATCTCAGGTCCTCAACAAACCTGAAGAGGAAACCCGAAATCAGAAGCTCCCCGACGTTGAGGGAAACCCTCCCGTCAAGCGGAAGAAGGAGGGCAACGATGACGGCGGTTGAAACGGCCGAAACCGGAACGCCGAACCTCTCCGAAACGAGGTAGTTAATCGCCGGGACAAATATGGAGATTCCCCACGCAAGGGGAACGGTAACGTCCCTCATAAGGAGGAATCCCGCAAGCAGCGAAACCGAAAAAAGCGCAACTAACGGCGAGTACCTTTCCATCAGTCTATCTTTACAAACGGGAGTAGTGCAAGGTGCCTTGCCCTCTTTACAGCCCTTGAAAGCTGCCTCTGGTGCTTGGCACACACGCCGGAGATTCTCCTCGGAATGATTTTACCCCTCTCACTTATGAAGGGCTTTAAAAGGTCAACGTTCTTGTAGTCTATGTTCTCAACCTTTTCGGCACAGAACCTGCAGTACTTCTTTCTCCTTATAAACCTTCTCTTCTCAACAGCCATTCTTACCTCCTAAAACTCTATATCATCTATGTTTGGGTTCTCCTGAACCGTTTTCCCCCCTAAAAGCTGAACCCTGTCCGCAACGACCTCAATCTTTGAGCGCTTCTCCCCTCCGTCGGTCTCCCACGAGGACTGCCTCAGCCTTCCCTCAACGAGGATTTCCGAACCTTTGTTGAACCTGCTCACGGCTCTGTCAGCAGCATCCCCCCAGACAACGATGTCGATGAAGGACGTTTCCTCCTGCCAGTTTCCGCTCCTGTCCCTGTAGGGTCTGTTCACGGCTATCGTGAACCTTGTGAAAGGGGTTCCTCCGTTCGTGTGGGAAAGCTCGGGGTCCCTCGTGAGCCTCCCTATCAGGAAAACCTTATTGAGATTCGCCATGCTCCTCCTCCCCCTTCTTGAGCTTCTCCTTCAAAGCCTTTACCTGAGACGGCTTTAGCCTGAAGGAGAGGTACCTAATTACATCCTCGTTGAGCTTGAAGAACGACTCAAGGTTCCTCACAAAGTCCCTCTCGTTCGTGAAGATGTTTGTCAGGACGTAGTATCCCCTGTCGTAGTCCTGAATGGGGTATGCAAGCTGCTTCTTTCCCCACCTGTCCACGTTGAGAACCTTTCCTCCGAACTTCTCAACCGACTCGTTAACCTTCTCTATGGCTTTCTCAATCTCATCATCCGAAAGGGTTGGTCTGAGTATGTAAACCGTCTCGTAGTAGTACTCCCTCATCTTAACCTCCTTGATTGCAGTAGCTTAGAGTTTTCTGGTCAATCCCCTCGTTTATAGCCCTCTCGATGCACTCAACGGCTCTTCCGACTGCCGACCTCAGCTTCGGAACCTCATCCTCCTCAAACGGCGAGAGGACGAACCTTACAACGTCCTCCTTCCTCTCAGGCCTTCCAATCCCGATTCTGAGCCTCGGGAAATCGCTCGTTCCAACGTGCTCCTCTATGGAGATCAGTCCCTTATGCCCCGCACTTCCCCCCTTAAGCCTGAGCCTTATCTTCCCAAGGGGAAGGTCAAGGTCATCAAGGACAACGAGCATCTCACGAGGCTCTATTTTGAAGAACCTGCAGATGGATGAAACGCTCTCCCCGCTCAGGTTCATGTAGGTCGTCGGCTTTAAGAGGAGAACCCTCCTTCCATCCAACCTTACCTCGGCAAGGTCTCCCCTGAACCTGCTCCTTGAGAAGCCGACGTTCAACCGCTCCGCAAGGGCATCGAGGACCATCCAGCCGACGTTGTGCCTCGTATTCCTGTACTCATAACCGGGGTTTCCAAGGCCTACAACCAACTTTACCATCCTACTCGCCGGCTTCCTCCTCCGTCTCCTCTGCCGGAGCCGGAGCCTCCTCAACCTCTGTCACGACAACAACGGCAGCATCCGGGTCTTCAAGAACCTTTACCCCTTCAGGAACATCAAGCTCCTTAACGTGGATTGCATCCCCGGCGTGAAGACCAGAGATGTCAACAACTATCTTCTCGGGAATTGCCCTCGGAAGCGTCTCAATCTCAAGCTCCCTCATCATAATCTCCAGGACGCCTCCCTCTTCAGCCACGCCCACGGGGGTTCCCGTAAACTCAAGCTCAACCGTCGTTGCGATGGTCTCCCCGAAAGTTACCTCCTGAAAGTCGAGGTGGATGGGGACATCGCCGAGGTAGTTGTACTGGATATCCTTGAGGATGCACGTCCTCGTCTCACCATCAAGGTCAAGGTTTATCAGACCGTGATGGTGCTTTATCTGTTTCACCGCTCCTGCGGGGATGGCGATGGGAGTTGCCTCCGGTCTCTTGCCCCCGTAGATGATTGCAGGCAAGAGGCCTTCCCTTCGCAACTTCCTTGCCACCCCTTTGCCAGTACCCTTCCTCAGGGTAGCCTTCAGGTTTACCACGCCCATTCTGTCCTCCTTTGTTTTTGTTAAGGGAAAGCAGCCAATATTTACATTCAAAAGGCGGTTTTGTCAAGT
>CAZIVU010000084.1:0-4828 GCA_964542865.1 uncultured bacterium
TCCTTACCTGCTCAAAAAGGGGCTTTATCGGGGATTCAAGTATCTCCTTAGGGATTAGTGACTCAACGTTAACGTGGAACGTTATCAGGGCAAGGAAGACTATGAAGACGAAAAGGGGGATGATGGACATTAAGGTGTAGTAAGCAATGGAAGCGGCGTAGAACATGTAGTCCTTTGATATAGCCTCGCAGAACGAGAACAGGGAGAGCCTCAAAAACGAGTCACCTTTCAGAATTCTTCTACAGAACATATTTAAATGATACCAGAAAAAGAGATGTTATAATGGTAAAAACGTGAAAGGAGTATATGTTTGGAAATGGAAAGCATCAAAAAGCTTAAAGAGATCATATCGATGCTTGAGATGGAGCTTAAGGCTTACTCGGAACTCATTGACCTTTCTACAATGCTCCCAAAGGAAAAGTTTGTGAAGTACAGGCTCTCAAGGCTTATCAACAGGGTCCGTGTTGATGGGAACTCCCTTATCGGCATCTTCCTGAAGATTGAGCCGAAGGTTGAGGAGAGTGAAAGGGAGGCTGTAAAGAACTTCATAGTGAGCTACATAGATAGCAACGTAAGGCCTAATGACCTCCTCTTCCTCTTCGAAAACGGCTCCTCATTTATCGGACTTGTCTGTATAGAGGAGGATGAGAGAGCGGGAGAGGTTATCCTCAAACGTATTGAAGGCATTGTGAAGGAGATAAGCCTTAAGCTTCCCAACGAGAAGGTTTCCGATATCAAGTGGAGCATACGCACAACGAAGTTGAAGCCTGATGATGACGTTAATTCGTTTCTTGGCAGGTTAAAAGGCGAATCTGCTTAATATTACTTCTCAAAAGTGCTTCTCACCCCCTCAGGGGGTGAGAAGGAACACCCCTACTCAATTATCTCAAGAACAGACCTCTTCCCAAGTTTTGTGGCAGCAGCCGTCAAAAGCGTTCTCAGAGCCTTTGCGGTCCTTCCCTGCTTGCCAATAACCTTTCCAAGGTCGTTCTGGTCAACCCTTAACTCAATTACTATTGTCCTTTCCCCCTCGGTCTCCTTGACGTCAACCGCATCGGGGTTGTCAACCAATCTCCTTGCAACACACTCGACCATCTCCTTGAGAGCAGACATCTCCACCTCCTTTACTGAACTGCGAGTTTGAGTATTGCAGAAACCCTCTCCGTCGGCTGGGCTCCCTTCTTCAACCACTCATCAACCTTCTGCCTGTCAACCTTTATCTCCTTTGACTTCGGGTTGTAGGTTCCGATGATGTCGATAGCCCTTCCGTCCCTCTTTGCTTTTCCGTCAGAAACAACGATCTTGTAGATCGGAACCTTTTTCCTTCCCATCCTCTTAAGCCTTATCTTTACCAACGCCTTCCTCCTTCAAGAATTTATAGATGGTAATTTTATACAAAAGTGCTGCCAATTCAACCTACATGAAGGGGAATGGAAATCCCGCCCCCTTTCTCTTCATCTTTTTACTCATCTTCCTCATCTTCCTCATCATCATCTTCGCCTGAGCGAACTGCTTTATGAGTGCATCAACGTCCTTTACGGACGTCCCGCTTCCCCTTGCGATTCTCCTCTTCCTGCTTGCGTTTATTATTGCGTGGTTGAGCCTTTCCTCCGGCGTCATCGAGTTTATTATCGCCTCAACCCGCTTTATCTTCCTCTCATCTATCACCTTGTCTAGCTGCTTCAGAACCTTTTGGCTTGAAAGCCCGGGAATGAGCTTTATCATCTGCTTCAGGGGACCCATTTTCTGAATCATCCTCAGCTGGTTCCTGAAGTCCTCAAGCGTGAAATCCCCCTCGAGGAGCTTCCTCTGAAGCCTCTCGGCTTCCCTCTCATCTATGACCTCCTGAGCCTTCTCAACGAGGGAGACGACGTCCCCCATGCCGAGTATCCTTGATGCAATCCTGTCGGGGTAGAACGGCTGAAAGTCGGAAACCTTTTCGCCAACGCCTGCAAACTTTATCGGCTTTCCAGTAACGCCCTTGACTGAAAGGGCAACGCCTCCCCTTGCATCGCTGTCAAGCTTCGTCAGCACCACGCCCGTCATTCCGACTTCCTCATCGAACGCCTTTGCAACGTTGACAGCTTCCTGACCGGTCATTGCATCGGCAACGAAGAGGACTTCATCCGGTTTGAGCCTCTCCTTTATCCTCCTCGCCTCATCCATCATCTCGCTGTCGATGTGGAGCCTTCCCGCGGTATCTACGATCAGAACGTCAAAACCTTCCCTCCTTGCAAGCTCAAGTGCATCCTGAGAGATCTCAACAGGGTCTTTCCCCTCCTCTACGAACACGGGAACGCCTATCTGATTTCCAAGCTTCTCAAGCTGGAGCATAGCGGCAGGTCTGTAGACGTCAACGGAGCAGAGCATAACCTTTTTCCCCTGCTTCTTAAGGTAGGCTGCGAGCTTCGCAGATGTCGTTGTCTTACCCGAGCCCTGAAGACCTATGAAGAGGATTACGGACGGCTTTCCCTTCAGGTTGAGCCCGGAGACTTCCCCTCCAAGGACGTCAACAAGCTCATCGTAAACGACCTTTACAAGCTGCTGGGAAGCCTTAACACCCTTTACTACCTCCTTCCCTAACGCCTTTTCCCTGATGTCGGATATGAACTTTGAGACCACCCTGTAGTTAACATCAGCCTCAAGGAGCGCTAACTTTATCTCCCTCAAGCCCGATTCAAGCGTTTTCTCATCAATCCTTCCCCTCTTCGATATCCTCTCTATCGTGGACTGAACCTTTTCTGCAAGGGAATCAAACATGCTTCCTCCATCAAAAGAGCATTTCAGAGCCGGCCTCTGCCTCTATAAATCTATCCCCCCACAGCCTTTTAAAAAGGGATATGGCTAAATCACCCGTGCAGTGGCAGGGGGCAACGTTCAGGGAGAACTCCTTGAGCTTTTCGGCAACGTCAACGATTTCAGGCTCAGAGCTCCTGAAGAGGTGAAATCCCCCCACTGTAAGGTAGAGCCTTTCGCCCGAAATCTCGTAAGCCACCCTTGCTATGTTCACGATTCCCGGATGGGAGCAGCCGGTAATGAGGACAGGACCTTTTTCCGTTTTAACTATGAGAGACTGCTCGTGGGAGGGTTTTTCAAGCCCCGTGCTCATTATCCCCGTTGATACTGCGTGTTCACAGATCTGAGTCGGGCTTGATATGGGAACGCAGACGGCAGACTCCGGGATGGAGCTTTCAAACTCCTCGCAGTCATCCTCCGGGACAAATACCTCAACGTCCCCGTTCTGTGAGCAGATGTAGCCGAGACCTCCGACGTGGTCCCAGTGGTTGTGGGATATAAAAACCATATCAACGTCGGACGGGGAGATGCCGAACGTGTCCATGTTCTCCTTCAGGACCTCCCCCCTTGCTCCTGTATCGAAGAGTATGTTTCCGAAGTCGGACTCTATGAAGGCAGAAAATCCCCAGTCCGGGATAAATCCCTCAAGGGTTCTGTTGTCGTAAACGATTCTGATTGAATCTACCACGGCACCTCCAGAGGAATGAACTTCACCACGTCACCCTTCCCCGCACCGTCAAGCTCCTCGGGGATAACGGCAAATCCGTCACAGTAAACCGACGTTATGAAGTTTGATGTCTGCTGGGAGCCGGCACTGTAAGCCACGAGCGTTCCTCCCTCATTGGAAAGCCTGACCCTCACGAAGTCAACCCTTCCCCTCCTCGACCTGAGGTTTTCTCCCGCCACGACGTCCATATACCTGTTTGCGAACTCCCTGAAGCCTGCAATCTTCCTTACGGGGGGAAGTAGAAACTCAAGGGCGTTGACAAGCATGGCTGAAGGGTACCCGGGAAGTCCGAAGAAGAGCTTTTCCTCCAGGCTGGCAAAGACTAAAGGTCTCCCGGGCCTTATGTTCGTTGACGTTATCCTTACGTTAAATCCAATGTCCTCAACAACGCTCCTTACAAAGTCGTACCTTCCCTTTGACACGCCTCCGGTAGTAACGAGGATGTCAAAATCCTCAACGAACCGGGAGATTCTCCCCTTCATAAGCTCCGGGTCATCCTTGAGCCTTCCAAGGTAGTGAACGTCAGCGTACGCTTTGAGCAGCCCTTTCAGAAGGTAGAGGTTTGAGTTCCTAACGGCTCCTTTTCTGTAAGGTTCATAGGGTTCAAGAATCTCATCGCCCGTAACGAAGATGCCGACCCTCGGCTTTAAGTGAACCTTTACCCTGTAGACTCCGATGTATGCAAGGAGGGCTGTCAGCCTTCCGTTGAGGAGCGTTCCAGCCCTGACGATGAGGTCTCCTTTTCTTATCTCTGAACCCCTGAAGTTAACGAGGTTTCCCCTCTCAACGGGGAAATCTATCACAACCTCATCCCCTTCAACCCTGACATCCTCAACCCTCACAGCTGCATCGGCTCCGTCAGGGATAACGCCTCCCGTCATGACGAAGACTGCCTCTCCCTCCCTGACGCTCAAGCTCTCCGAACCGGCAGGGGTCTCACCGATGACCTTCAGCCTCGCGGGGAGGGACTTGACGGAAAGGTGGCTGAATGCAAAGCCGTCTATCGCTGACTTGTCCTCGTCCGGCACATCAATGCCTGAGAGAACATCCTCGGAGATGACCCTCCCTTCCGCATCCTCAACCGTTACCACTTCGGAGGGGAGAACCCTGCACGTATCAAGTATGATCCTGATTGCCTCCTCTCTCTTTACCTTCATTCGTCCTCCTAAGGTTTCCCGAAGGGGCAGATGGGGTAAACGCAGACCGGACAGTTGTGGCATAAGCCTCCGTGGGACTTTTCAGCAACTTCCCTCCTGTCTATGACGTCGCCTATCAGGAGCCTCGGCAGCCATATATCAAGGGAGG
>CAZIVU010000085.1:0-4703 GCA_964542865.1 uncultured bacterium
TTGTCACCTGTCCGACAAATTTTGTCATCACGTTCTCCTTGAGAGGAAATAGCTGTCGTTAATACGCTCATTTGAGGTTGCCCCCTACGGCGTACTCAAGGTCTGACAGCGCCCTGTTGTAGTCTGCAAGGGCTGAGTTCAGCATCCCCATTGCCTCTGCAAGGTATGAGATTGCGTCCGTCACCTCCGTTGAAGTTCCAACGTGTTCCCTGTACCTTTCCCTCGAATCCCTGAGAAGCTCCCTCGCCCTCTTCACCATAGCTTCCGCCGTCCTTATCCTCGCCTCTGCGGAGCGAAGGCTTGAGTAAGCCGAAGTAACCTGAAGCCTGACAAGGTTTTTCGCATCCTTAAGGGAAAGCTCGGCAATTCTTAACCTCTCCTTAGCCTCCCTTACCCTCCAGAACCTCTGGCTCCCCTGAAAGATGGGAACGTTCAAGGTAATGGATGCGCTCCTTGACCTGAAGTTTCCATTCATCGGGTACTGGTCAGTCCTGCTGTAGGAGAGCGAGAGGACAACTTCGGGGAGAAACTGGGAGTATGAGAGCTTTACCCCGTACCTTCCGCTTTTCTCCCTCTCCTTTAGCGATAGGAGGAGAGGTCTGCTCCTGAGAGCTCTGTCCACCGCCTCATTCTCAGTGATGGCGACTTTCCTGTAGCCTAACTTATCAACCCTGACGCTGAGGTTCTCATCCCCAACGTCCCTCTTCAACCTCTCAAGGGCTATCCTGTAAAAGTTCTTTGCCCTCTCAAGCTGCTCTTCTGCCCTCCTGACGTTGACCTTAGCCTCAAGAACGTCCCTTTCAGGGACAATTCCCTCATCGAAGAAAGCCTTAACATCGCTGTAGTGGCTCCTTGAAGATTTGAGGAAGCTCTCCGCAATCTCAACCGAGCTTTTTGCCTCGCAGAGGGTGAAGTAGTCCTTCTTAACGGTGTTGACAACTTCGTTTACAGTCTCAAGGAATGAGTAGTAAGCTGCACTCCTCTCAGCCCTCTTTTCAAGGGCATTGAACGTTAGATACCCTCCCGTAAAGAGCTTCTGGTTCAGGTTTATCTCCATCCGGTAGTAGTTCCGGTTAAGCATCCTAAACCGGGATGGAGGGGCTGGAGGGATTCCGAACTCAAAAGCCGGAACGTCGCTCATTGACACCTTTGAGTAGCTGAAACCTATCGATGGGAGGAACTTCCCTATTGCTTCCCTGAACTGGTAATCCGAAATATTAAGCCTCCCCTTTGCAATCTCTACGCGGGGGCTTTTAAGGAGAGCCTCCTTCACAATCTCATCAACAGTCGCCGAGAAAGCACTTGCTGTGAAAAGCACTAACACGAGAACGACTTTAAGCTTCAACCTTCACCTCCTCCTTTTCGATTAAGAAGGCGGGGATGAGGGAGAGGATGCCGCATAGCGTTGCAAAGAGAAAAGCGTTTGAGAATGAGTGCCAGTATGCATGGCTTCCAAATACCATCCCTATTATAGCCTTTGCCCTCTCCCCGGGAAATGCGTATGAGTGGTTGTAGTAGAGATAGGACTTCAGCCTGCTCAGGATTTCGGTAAACTGGGGGGACTGGGATGAAACCTTCTCCGTGATCCTTACAAGGTGGGCTGAGCGGGAGGATATGAGGATGTGAGTTGAGATTGCTGTTCCAACGCTCCCCGCAACGAGCCTCAGGAGGTTCTGGAGGGCTGATGCGTGCCTCAGGTTCTCCCTCACGAAGTTACCGAGTGAGACCTGAGAGAGCGCCGGGAAGAAGAACCCCATCCCTATCCCCCAGGGGAGAAGGTTCATAATAACCTGAAACCTGTCCATATCAAGGTCAAGTCCCGACTGAAGGTACGTTCCAAAGATGAAGAGGGTGATGCCGGTGACTATTGATGTTCTGTGGCTTATTAGCTTCCTGTCCATAAGGACTCCCGCTATAACGCTGAACACCCCCGTTGCAAAGGCGGGCCAGAACAGGACCTCTCCTGCTGTGAGTGTTTTGAAGTGCCTTAACCTTTCAAGGTAGAGGGGAAGGAGGAAGTAGGATGCGTACACAGCCATCCCGAAAAGCGTCAGCGAGAGAACCGGATACCTGAAGAACCTGAACTTGAAGAGCTTGAGGTTTACGAGGGGGGAACTTCTCCTCAACTCCACCATGAGGAAGAGGACGGCTGAAACGGAGGCTGTGTAGAGGAGGAGAACGGTTCTCCTGTCATCCCATCCCCACTCATTTGCCTTTGAAAGCCCCGTTATCAGGCTTGAAAGGCAGACAGATATGAGGAGGAAACCGGGGATGTCAAACTCAGCCTTCACCCCCTTTACCCTGTCATCAGCCATCGTGAGGAACAGCGTGTAGATAACCAAAAGGCCGGGAAGGAGGTTGACGTAGAAAACCCACCTCCACTCCATATGCTCTGTCAGGAAACCGCCAAGCGTCGGTCCGAGCGATGGACCAAACGTTGCTCCAAGGGCAAACATGCCCATAGCAAGCCCCCTTTTCTGGGGAGGGAATATCTCAAAGAGGAGAGTCATTGACATGGGAACAGAGATTCCCTCCCCAATTCCCTGAAGAACCCTTCCAGCTATCATCGTTTCAAAGTTCGGGGATATGCCGCAAATGGCACTCATCAAGGTGAAGAGGGCTATGCCGAGTATGTAGGTGTTCCTGTGTCCCAACTTCTCCCCGAGCCAGCCGACCGTTGGCATGGCTATGGCTGATGCCACCATGTAGGAAGTAACGACCCACTGGATATCATCGGCTTCAACATCAAAGGCGCTCATCATGTGGGGAAGGACGATGTCAACGATTGTGGTATCAAGGAGCGTCATGAACATTCCGGCAACTATGAAAACGGCAATGAAGTAAACCTTCCTCTCCAAATCTACCTCTTCTCAACCATTACCGTGACGTTTGTTCCCGGCTTTATGCAGCGAACGGGAACCCCGTAGAGCTTTATCCTGACCGGAACCCTCTGGGTAACCTTCGTGTAGTCCCCCTGCGACGTGTCCCTCGGTATGAGAGCAAACGTTGAGCCGGCTGACGTTCCAATTGATATGACCTTCCCATCGAACTCTCCACTGCAGGTTTCAAGGTATGCCTTTACCCTGCTCTTCCTGTCGATGGCTGAAACCTTATCCTCATCAACCCACGCGAGGACGTAAAAGCTCTCCGGGCTGTAAAGGGAGTAAACGGGAAGCCCCGGTGACACGAAGTCACCAACCTCCCTCCACTTCCTTGCAACAAATCCGGAGATTGGAGACCTGACGGCCGTCCTTGAGAGGAGAACCTTCAGCCTTTCAACGTTTTTCTCCTCAGCAGATATCTTTCTTGAAACCTCATCAACTGCGCTTTTCAGCTCATCTATCTGTGCAAGGGCTGCCCTTTTAACCCTGACCTCCTCACGTGAGGCTTTTACTCTGTGTGAAAGCTCCTCCTCCTTCTCCTTCACCATCTCAACCTTCTCCCTCAGGGAGCTTGCAGATCTCAGGTTCTGCCTTGCAACCTCAAGGGACGACCTTGCAGCCTCAAGCTCCGACGAAGCTCTCTTGAAGGAGAGGTTAACCCTTTCAAACTGCTCCCTTGAAATAACGCGCCTCCTGTAGAGCCTCCCGTACCTTTCAAGCTGACTCCTCCAGTACTCAAACGAGGTCTTTGCAGCCTCAAGGGCTTTGACTGCGGACTTAACTTCGCTCTTCGCCTTCTCAACGGAGGTTTCCCAGTTAACCGTTTCAATGGCTTCCTGCTTTTTAAGGGATGCTAACTCCCTCTCAATGGACTTGAGGTTCTCAAGGCTTGCCCTGTAAAGTGCGGGGAGCTGCTCCTTCAACCTTGAAAGCCTCTTCAGGAGCTCCCTTTTCCTTGCCCTGAGGCTGAGAAGCCTCTCCTCCTCAGACTCAAGCTCCTTCCTGTAGAGCTTATCGTCAACCTTGAACAGGGGTTCCCCCTTCTTTACCGGCTGGAACTCATCTTTAAAGAGTTTAAGGAGCTTCCCCGATACATCCTGAGTTGAGACGTTTACGATATCCGCCATCTGGAAGGCGTTGTCTGTAATGACGTACACATGCCTCAGGTAGAAGTAGCGGAAAAGCCATGCGGTGATAACGGCAATGAGCAGGGCACCTGCAATAGCGAAAATCCTCTTCACTTTTCCCTCCCGAGATTGCCAACGAGCGCGTCGATGAAATCTCCAACCTCCTCCTCCGACAGCTCCCTTCCCCTGAAAACCTCCTCAGATATGAAGAACCCGAACAGGGCTGACCTGAAGACCTGAGCCATCCTTGAAAGCTCCTCCCTTCCCATCTTCGGGAAGGAGGCTGAAAACGTTGAAATTAAAAGGCTGTTTAGCCTTTCAATGAACTGTGAGTAAACCTCCCTCACCTCCTCGGTTAACCCTGCCGTTTCGGAAAGGAGTATCTTTATGAACTCCCTCTTCTCCTTAAGGGATGAGAATATCCTCATGCCGACCGTATGGACAAGCTCCCTTCCGGAGCCCGATGCTGAACATCCAATCCTCTCAATGTCGGGGATGACGGAATACCTTATCAGGACTTCCCTGAAAAGCTCCTTCTTGCTGCCAAAGATCCTGAAGAGCGTAACCTCGGATATACCGGCTTCCCTTGCAATCTCCCTTGTCGTTGAGCCAAGGTACCCCTTACGGGAGAAGCAGTTGTAGGCAGCCTCAAGTATCCTGTCTTCCGTTCTCAAAGCTTCCTCATGTAAGTAAT
>CAZIVU010000086.1:0-4671 GCA_964542865.1 uncultured bacterium
CGCCGGCAAGGAACTGTGAGGAGTGCGCAGAGTACTTCAACGGTCTGATAGATTTCTGCGTCAAGGACGGTCAGGAGAGCGAACTGCCATCAACGATCGTTGACTTTACAGTTTACCCGCCAAAGGTTGTAAGGGAGGGAGCCTTCAAGTTTAAGCTTCTGCTATAATTGTTCAGGGGGAGAGATGGACCTCATAACGGTATCAGCAGCAACCATCGCAGTCTGCATGGTAATAATATCGGTAGCCGTTGTTGCAACGTCGATAGCCGTAATAGGGCTCGTGAGGAAGGTGGACTCAATCGTTGAGAAGACGGACAGGCAGGTATCCCCTGCAGTCCAGAGGTTAACCCAAACAGTTGACAGCTTTACAGAGAGCTTCCGCATCCTCAATGAGCTCACATCAGCGATAAAGAGGGTAAGGAAGAAGTAGTTTTGCCCGGTCGCAGGAGATAAATTTAAATTAAACCTTATCTGGAGGAAAGATGAAGAAGGGAACGCTGATGTTCTTACTTGGAAGCATCCTTGGAGCAGGCGCAGCTTACGTGGCAAGCACGAGGAAGGAGGAGATACTCAAGAAGATTCAGGAGCTTCAGGAGGAGATAAAGAAGAGCGACCTTCCCGAAAGGGCAAAGGCTCTCGTGAAGGAGATAGCTGAGAGCGTTCAGATGCTACTGACCTCATCCGAAGAGGCTCTGACGGAGGCGGAGAAGAAGGATATCCTTGAGGAGGTTGAAACAAAAATCCAGAAGCTTGAGGAGACGATTCAGAAGGAAGAGTGAAGCTATCAAACCTCATAAAGGGAACGGGCTTAAAGCCGATCAGGTTCTCGGACGTTGACATCAGGGGGATATCCGAGAACAGCAGGGATGTAAGGGAAGGTTTTCTTTTCTTCTGCGTGAAGGGCTTCAGGCTTGACGGACACAGCTTCATCGGTGACGCTGTAAGAAAAGGTGCATCCGCCGTTGTGGTAAGCAGAAGGGAGGAGGCTGAAAGGGTCCTCAGGCTTCCGGGAGTTGCCGTTCTCTACTCCGGGTCCCCCAGAGAGGACCTATCCTTGCTGTCGCTTAACTTCTTCGGAAAACCCCACAGAAGGGTAAACGTAATCGGGATAACGGGAACAAACGGGAAAACAACAACCTCGTACATAATCTACTCAATACTGAACAGGATCGGGGAAAGTGCCGGGCTTATCGGGACGGTTGAGTACAGAACGGAGAAGTGGTCTGTCCCCGCCTCAAGGACAACTCCATCACCGATAGAGTTCAACAGGCTCCTCAAGAGGATGGCGGACGAAGGCGTAAGGTGGGCGGTCTGTGAAGTCTCCTCCCATGCGCTTGAGCTTCAAAGGGTCTTCGGCATAAGGATGAAGGCTGGAGTGTTTACAAACCTATCGCAGGACCACCTTGACTTTCACGGCGATATGGAAAGCTACTTCCTCTCAAAGTTCAGGATGATGGATCACATCGGAAGGGATGGGGTATTCCTGACAAACGTTGATGACAGTTACGGAAGGCTCATCTATGGCTTGAGGGGAATCTTTGGCTTCCCGGTAATGTCTTACGGGAAGAAGGGGAAGTTCCGGCTCACCTCGTGGAAGGGGGGTGAGGTTGTGATCGGGTTAGGGGACAGGAGGTTCAGGGTCAGAACGAACCTCAAGGGAGAGCATAACGCCTACAACGTTCTCTCCTCATTCTCAACCCTCTTCTCGATAGGCTTTGAAGGGAATACCCTTGAGGGTGTACCGTGGAACGTTAAAGTCCCTGGAAGACTTGAAGAGGTTGAGAGGAACATCTTCGTTGACTACGCACACACGCCGGATGCCCTGATGAACGTCCTCAAGGCGCTGAGGACCGTGACGGAGGGGAAGCTCATCGTTGTGTTCGGGTGCGGGGGTGAGAGGGACAGGGAGAAGAGACCGATGATGGGAAGGGTATCAACGTCCATTGCCGATGTTGTGATAATTACAAGCGACAACCCGAGGGGAGAAGACCCTGAAAGGATAGCAGGGGAGATACTCAGCGGCACTGTAGAAGGTTCAAACGTTGAGGTCATCCTGAACAGAAGGGATGCCATAAGAAGGGGCATAGAGCTTAAGGGGGAGAAAGATATCCTCCTCATCGCCGGCAAAGGCCATGAACCTTATCAGGAGGTATCGGGGAAGAAGATTCCCTTTTCGGACAGCCTCGTTGTTAGGGAGATAATCGATGGTAGCAGAAGAGCTTGCTGACATCCTTGGCGGAAGGTTAATCGGGGAGAGAAGGGCACCCGTAAGGGGGTTTGAGTTTAACTCCAAAAGGGTAGAGGAGGGTTTTGTTTTCATCCCCCTTAAGGGGAGAAGGGATGGCCACGAGTTTATCGGGGATGCTGTGAAGAGGGGGGCTTCGGGATACCTGACGGAGAGGGGGAATGTTGCCCCGAGCAGGTTCTTCATAGAGGTTGAAAGCTCTACGGATGCGCTCAGGAGGATAGCGGAGTTTAAAAGGAGGGGCTTCAGGGGAATTGTGGTCGGGATAACCGGAAGCGTTGGAAAGACAACGACAAAGGAGCTTTTCAACTTTACCCTCTCAAAGCTGTTCAGAACGCACAGGAACAGGGAGAGCTTTAACAACTTCATAGGTGTTCCCTACACGCTCTCGAACATCCCCGACGGAGCGGAGGTTCTCATTCAGGAGATCGGAGCGAACAGGGCTGGAGAGGTTGAAGAGCTATCGCGCCTCCTCAAGCCTGACATCGGGGTCATAACGTCCGTCGGCGAGGCTCACATAGAGGGGTTCGGAAACCTTGAGAGCGTTATAGCCGAAAAGAGGGCAATCCTCAACCACTCATCCATAGGGATAGTGCCTTCAGACTTCCCCTACAGGGGTGATGCAATCAGGTTTGGAAGGGGAGGGGACGTTGAGCTTGTGAAGGCAGAGATGGATGAAGGGGGAGCAAACTTTACGCTGAGGTCGATCTCCGGAACCGTCAGCGCAAGGGTGAACGTTCCCGGGAAGGGGATACTGAAATCGATCCTTGCAACCTGCGCCCTCCTTGAGGCTCTAAGGATCGACATCTCGGTGCTGGAGGGTGTCTCGGACTTCAGGATGCCGAAGTGGAGGATGAACGTGAGGAGAACGGGAAGCACAACGCTGATAATGGACTTTTACAACGCAAACCCCTTATCCATGAGGAACGCCATAGATGTCCTCTCCCTCCACAGCGGCAGGAAGGTCGCAATCTTGGGAGAGATGCTTGAGCTGGGGGAGGTATCCGTTGAAAAGCACAGGGAGATAGGCTCCCTCCTATCCCAAAACGGGGTCGACGTTCTCATAAGCCTCGGGAAGGATGCCGTCCACTACGGGGAGCTCTTCTCAGGAGAGCACCACCACTTTGAAGACCTAAATGAGCTCAAAGCATTTCTGAAGTCCTTTAACCTCAAAAACTCAGCCGTCCTCATAAAGGGTTCACGGGCAAACAGGCTTGAGGAGGTTCTGGAGGAGATAGATGAGAGTTGCGGTTATTAAGGGTGGAAGTTCCCCCGAAGCTGAGGTCTCAAGGAGAACGGCAGCAGCCGTGTCTAAGGCACTGAGGGAGCTGGGACACGAAGTCAGGGAGGTGGAACTCGACAGGAAACTCTACGAAGAGCTCTCCTCCTTCAAGCCGGATAAGGTCTTCATTGCCCTTCACGGCATCCCCGGGGAGGACGGAACGGTTCAGGGGTTTTTCGAGACCATCGGCATCCCGTACACGGGGTGCGGGGTGCAGGCAAGCGCTATCTGCATGGACAAGGATATTACCAAGAGGGTTCTGAAGAGCCACGGAATAAACGTCCCCTCGGGGGAAACCTACTTCAGGGGCGAAGAGGTTAACTGGCTGGAGTTCCCCTGCGTTGTCAAGCCGGCAAGGACCGGCTCAACGATAGGGGTATCGGTGGTAAGGAGTCCCGAGGAGCTTGAGGATGCTATCAACCTTGCGTTCAGCTTTGACTCAAAGGTCATTGTGGAGGAGTTCATCGAGGGAAGGGAGATAACCGTTCCGGTCCTGAAGGGAAAAGCCCTTCCTCCCGTTGAGGTAATCCCCGAAGGAGGCTTCTACGACTACGAAGCAAAGTACAGGAAGGGAACTACAAGGTATGAGGTTCCCGCGAAACTACACAAAAAGGTGGAGGAGAGGCTGAGGAGGACTTCGGAAAAGGTCTTCAGACTGCTTGAGTGCAGGGGAGCCATAAGGGTTGACTTCAGGCTCGATTCAAACGGCATTCCCTTCCTGCTCGAGGTTAACACGATACCGGGGATGACGGAGAGGAGCCTCCTCCCGAAATCCGCAATGGCAGTCGGGATGGGCTTTAAGGAGCTGATCGGGGAGATAATAGAGGATGAGGAAGGTTAGCCTTGCGCTCTTTGTAGTATTGGTTCTCACATCCCTTGCACTTACTGTGAACTACTCCCCCCAGAAGGTTGAGAGCATAAGGGTAAGGGTGGAGCCCGGAGTGTGGAGGGAGAGGATAACGAACGGCATCCTCCTCCTCATAAAGCCCGGGATGAAGCTTGACGATACCGACAGGCTGAAAAGCGAGATAGCATCGCTCCCGTGGGTTAAAAGCTGCAGCCTGAAGTTTGTAAGGGGGAAGCTCTCCATCGACGTTGAAAGCGAACCGGTTAAACTTGCGATATTCAGCAACGGGTACTACAAC
>CAZIVU010000087.1:0-4568 GCA_964542865.1 uncultured bacterium
AGCAAGGAGCTTTTAAGGCTTTCAGAGGAGAAGGAGCTCAAATCGGCGGAGCTTGAACTAAAGAGAGAGCTTTCAAAGTCCATCAATACCCTTCTTTCCATTCAGTCGGACATAGCTGCCCTCAGGAAGAAGCTTGAGCTTGCAGATGAGGTTGAGAGGATTGAGAGGCTCAAGTACAGGAGCGGCAAGGGAGATATGAACCACCTTCTCCTTGCAGAATCCCAGAAGTACCTGACAAAAGCCCAGCTTGAGGGCTCTTTCTACAGCTGGGAGGTTGAAAGGAGGAGAATAGCCACGCTTGTGGAGGTTGAAAATGAAAAGTTCTAAGGCTTTGCTGATACTTGCCCTGATAGTCCTGCTCGGGGCTGTTGCAGGGGTGATATTCGTAAAGAAGAGGAGAAGGGAGCTTTTGAGCTATCCTCCTCCTAAGGTTTACCCGATACCCGTTGAGTATGCGGTTGCGAGGAAGGGAAAGAAGAGGGAAACGTTCAGGTATATCGGAGAGGTTCTGCCCTACACCTACGCGACGGTCTCGACAAAGGTCGCGGGAACGGTTCTTAAGGTTTACAAGAGGGAGGGAGAGCACTTCAGGAGGGGAGAGCTGCTTGCAAGGATAGACAGCTCCCAGATTGAGAACACCGTTCTCTCCCTTGAAAACGAGAGGAGGGCGAAGGAATCACTCCTTTCCGGCTTGAAATCACAGCTTCGGGCGGCTCAGGTAAAGGCTGAAAACGCAGAGAGGGAGTATGAGAGGGAGCTCTTCCTGTTTAAGAGGGGAGCGGTATCGAAGGAGGAGGTTGAAAGGTACCAGAATGCCTACCGCCTTTCATCTGCAAAGGTAAAGTCGATAGAGTCCCAGATAAGGGAGCTGAAGCTTGCCGTCAGGTCTATTGAGAGGAGGAGGAGGGCGGCGGCGTCCCAGCTCAACTACACGCAGATAAGGGCTGTAAGGAGCGGAACCGTTGCAAAGCTCCTTGCCTATCCGGGGGATGTTGCCGTTCCCGGAAAGCCCATAATGAGGGTCTTCTACGATTCCGACGGTTTCAGGGTTCTCGTAAACGTTCCTCCCGAGGAGGCAAAGGAGATAGCCGTAGGTTCCCCCGTGTCCGTTGAGGGCAAGGTAAGGGGTAAGGTTGAAAAGATTTACCCGGCGGCGGATTTGAGGACGAATCTCTACACCGTTGAGGTGAAGCTTGAAAGCGCAGAGGGGCTGAAGCCGAAACAGCTTGTTGAAACGGTCTTCAGGGGGAAAGCTTACTCGGGCATCATCGTTCCTTCAAGCTCCATCCTCCACCTTAAGGGGAAGGACGTTGTTCTCGTGGTTGAGGGTGGAAGGGTCAGGCCTGTTAGGGTTGACCTCCTTAAAAGGGTTAACCGCTGGGCTGTTGTCTCCGGAGAGCTGAAAGGCGGGGAGAAGGTTGTTGTTGGAAGGGAGAGCAAGCTCCTTGAGGTTATGAGGAGGAAGTCAGCCGTTCCCGTGGAGGCTTTCAATGGGTAAGCTCGTTGACTGGTATGTGAGAAGGCCGCATACCGTTCTTGCCGTTGTTCTCTTCCTGTGTGCAATGGGCGTTATAGGGTTTATAAAGATACCGAGGAAGTTCTTCCCGGATGCCAACAGACCTCAGATAGCCGTTGTTACCGTTGAGCCGGGAGCATCGGCTGAGGACGTAGCCTCCCACGTCACAAGGCTTATAGAGGAGAGGCTCAAGACGCTCGACCTTGTGAGGACTGTCCGATCAGTGTCCAAGGATGAGGTATCCGTTGTAACGGTTGAGTTTGAGTACAGGAAGGGGATAGATTCTGCGGCGACGGACGTTTCAAACGAGCTATCAAAGGTTATCCCCTACCTTCCAAAGGATATCCTTCCTCCTCAGGTCTACAAGATAACCGATGCAACCCGACCTGTAATGGTTATCTCCGTTTACCCGAAAAGGGGTTCAAGCCTTTCCATGGCTCAGGTCAGGGAGCTTGCCGAGAATGAGATTAAGGATGAGCTCCTCAACCTTCCAAACGTCTCCGACGTTGAGGTGTTTGGAGGGTATAGGAGGGAGATAAGGATCTACCCCGATTACATAAAGCTTGCAAAGTTCCACATAAGCCTCTACCAGCTTGCGAATGCCGTCAGGGCAAACAACAGGAACGCTCCCGTCGGGCTTGTGATAAACAGGGACGGCATGGTCGTCCTGAAGCTTCAGGACGAGGCTGAGAGGATTGAGAGCCTGAGGGATATCTACGTAAAGCCAAACATCAGGCTGAGGGACGTTGCAAGGGTTGAGTGGGGATACAGGGACAGGCTCTCAGCCTACCACGGGAACGGACATCCTGCAATTGGCATATCCATACTCCGCTCCCCGAAGGGGTTTGAGCTTCCTGCCATAAAGTCTGTTATGGCTTTCCTTCCGAAGCTGAGGAAGGAGTATCCCCAGCTTAACTTTGAGGTCTCGGACACCCAGAAGTGGCTCATAGAGCTTTCAAACAGGAACATGATAGATGCCCTGAGGGATGCCGTTATATTCACGCTCCTTGTCATCTTCATCTTCCTTGCAAACCTGAGGATGCTAATCGTCTCCTTCTTCTCCATCCCGATAACCTACCTGATAACGATCGGACTTATGTGGCTCTTCGGGTTCAACTTCAACATAGTCTCCCTTACGGCGATAATCCTTGCCCTCGGTATGCTCACCGACGATGCCGTTGTTGTCCTTGAAAACATTGAAAGGCACTACTTTGAGCTCAAGAAGGATATATGGTCCGCAACGGTTGACGGGACGAAGGAGGTCATGCTTGCGGTCCTCAGCGGAACCTATACGACCGTTGCCATGCTCATTCCGATAGTCTTCATAGGGGGGTACGTCCAGCACATCCTCAGGATTCTATCACTCACGCTGATAGTTGCCCTTATCGTCTCCTACTTCGTTGCCGTAACGGTTATACCGATAGTCTCCCCCTACATCCTCAAGAAGACGCCTGACAAGGGCTGGCTTGAGAGGGGTATTTACGACTACTTTGTCGTTGCCGTCGTTTACAGGCTCAGGGATTTCTACGTCTCCATAACGGAGCCCATTTTGAGGAGTTTCTACCTGAAGCTTCTGATAGTTGTCCTTGCCTTCCCCATCTTCATCATAACCATGAAGAACGTCATACCCGTTCTTGGAAGGGACCTGATGCCACCAATGGATACCGGCATAGTCATCGTCAGGGCTGAGACCGACTCAAACACCTCCCTTGAGAAGACCGAAAAGGTCCTTTCAAGGATGGAGAAGGCCCTCTACTCCGTTCCCGGGGTTTTAAGGGTTTCATCAACGATAGGTTCGGAGCCGGGCGTTCTCTCCTTTGGGAGCGGGAAACCTCCCCAGCAGATAGAGATGAAGGTTCAGTTCGTTGACAGGTTTCACAGGAAGAGGACGATATGGCAGATTGAGGATGAGCTGAGGGACAGGTTCTCAAAAATCCCCGGTCTCCGCTACGTCAACGTAATGGACTTCGGGGCAACGCCCCTCTCCTCGATAAAGGCAACGGTCGATGAGATGATCTACGGGAGGGACCCGAACATCCTTGACTCCATAGGGGAGAAGCTCTCCATGATGATGAGGAGGGTAAAAGGGCTGACATCCATATCGAGGAACTGGTACAACGATAAGGAAGAGCTGATTATGGAGGTTGACCCGAACAGGGCTTCACTCTACGGGCTTACTCCCCTTCAGATTGCATCCTACATAGGGGGATTTGTTAAGGGGATACCTTCATCCTCGTTCGTTGTCCCCATGGAAAACAGCATCCTCATAAGGCTGATACTTCCAAGGAGCGAAAGGGATTACGCTGACAGGCTGAAAAGCATTCCCGTTCCGACAAAGAGGGGAAGCGTCCCACTTTCCTACTTCGTTAAGGTGAAGAGGCAGAAGACACAGAACGTTATAACCCATCAGGACCTCCTCAACACCCTTGATGTTTACGGCTACAGGTCAAATGCCCCGACAACGTTCCTCCAGATGCAGGTTAACATGATGGAGAAGAAGATGCTCCACCTTCCTTCGGGTTACGGGATATCCCATGAGGGGGAGGTGAAGCAGATGAAGGAGAGCTTCACAAGGCTCATCCACTCCCTCATCATAGGGATAATAATCCTCTACTTCTCCCTCGTTCCCGCGTTTGAATCCTTTTCCTACCCGGTATCCATAATCGCAGCCATCCCCCTTGCCCTTATAGGTGCGGCGTTCTCCATGCTCCTTGCCCACAAGCCCCAGTGCATGCCGTCGTTCATGGGGATGATTCTCCTTGCCGGGATAATCGTGAAGAACTCCATCCTCCTCATAGATTTCTTCAAGTGGGCAAAGGAGAAGGGGCAGACAACGAGGGATGCCATACTCAACTCCATAAGGGTTAGGACAAGGCCCGTTCTGATGACGGCTTTCGGAACCTCCGTCGGGATGATTCCCATCGCCCTCGGGTGGGCTCTGGGGCTTGAAAGGCTTGCTCCCCTTGCAACCGTTGCGATTGGGGGATTGATATTTGGAACGTTCATGACGCTCTTCTTCGTTCCCGTCCTCGTCTCCCTCATCGAGGACTTA
>CAZIVU010000088.1:0-4515 GCA_964542865.1 uncultured bacterium
AGGTAGTATATTAAAGTTTAAAGTTATCACAGTTTTAAGGGGAATCTATGCCTTCGGTGAAAGCAAAGCACTGGGAACCCCTCGAAAGCGGTACCGTCAGGTGCAGGCTGTGTCCGAGGGAGTGTGTAATAGCAAAAGGGGGAAAGGGTTTCTGCCTTGTAAGGAAGAATGTAAACGGCGAGCTTGTTACGGATGTCTACGGTGAGATATCTGCGGCGAACTACGACCCCGTTGAGAAGAAGCCCCTCTACCACTTTTACCCCGGTTCTGTAATTTTCTCAATAGGGACAAACGGCTGCAACCTTGACTGCAAGTCCTGTCAGAACTGGGAGATATCCCGGAGGGAGACGAGGAGGGAACCCCTGCCGCCGGAGGATGCAGTTGAGCTTTCTAAGAGGTACGGCTCGATAGGGATTGCCTACACCTACAACGACCCGATAATCTGGTTTGAGTACGTCCTTGATACGGCGAGGAGGATGAAGGATGCAGGCCTTGTTAACGTTATGGTGACCAACGGAAACATCTCCATGGATGCCCTGAAGGAGCTCCTCCCCTTCATAGATGCCTTTAACGTTGACCTTAAGGGGATGACGAAGGATTACTACCTGAAATTCTCATCCATGCCATCCCCCAACGTCTGGCAGGTTTGTGAGGAGATAAGGAAAGCGGGGAAGCACCTTGAGCTTACAAAGCTCATCGTTCCCGGCTTTGAGGAGTTCAAGCCTGAGACTTTTGAGAGGTATGCGAAGTGGGTGTCTGAGAGCCTCGGGAAGGAAGTGCCCCTTCACTTTTCAAGGTTCTTTCCCGCCTACAAGCTCCTTGATACACCTCCTACGCCGGTGGAAGTGATAGATATGGCTTACGACGTTGCAAAGCAGTATCTCTACTACGTCTACGTCGGGAACGTTATTGAACCTGAAAGGGAGTCAACGTACTGCCCGGAGTGCGGTGAGCTCCTCGTCAGGAGGGTTGGATACAACGTTGAGGTTCTCTTCAGGGACGGCAGGTGCCCGAAGTGTGGAAGGAAGGTTGACTTTGTCACCGGTGAAACTTCTTAGGGAGGGGATATGCAGCTCTTAAGCCCGGCTTTTAGTGATGGGGACTACATACCCGTCATCTACACCTGCGACGGTGATAACATCTCACCTCCCCTCATTTTCACGGACATTCCCGAGGGGACGATGAGCTTCTCCCTAATAGTGGAGGACCCGGACGCTCCCGGGGGCATATTTACCCACTGGATAATATACGATATACCCTCAACGTTTGAGGGTCTTCCCGAGGACGTTCCCCCAGCCTTTACCATTGAGTACGGGATAAAGCAGGGTGTAAACAGCTTCGGGAACGTCGGCTATGGAGGTCCCTGTCCCCCTCCGGGAAGCACACACCGTTACTTTTTCGTCCTCTTTGCCCTTGACGTTCCGAGCCTTGGCCTGCCTGCAGGTATCTCAAAATCACAGTTCCTCTCTTCCATTGAGGGGCATGTCATATCGGAGTGTGAGCTCGTTGGAATATACGGAAGGTAGGCATAGATTTTACCTCCATGAGCAGGTTCATGATACCCCTCGGAGGGGGGAATGAGATCGGAGCAAGCTGCTACCTCTACTTTATCGACGGAGTTAAGGTTCTCGTAGATTCCGGTTTGAGGTTCAGCAAGAGGGAGCCTTTCCCCGACTTCAAGCTCCTCAAGTCGATTGCCCCGTCGATAGATGCAGCCATCATCACCCATGCGCACATCGACCACTGTGGAAGCTTTCATATCCTTTCATCCCTCTACCCCGATACCCCTTTCTACATGACCCATGAGACCGCCCAGCTCCTTCCCCTCATGGTGGAGGATGCGATAAAGGTGAGGCACCTGAAGGACAGAGGGGGAAAGAGGGAGTACGAGCAACTTGACTTTGCCCTCTCATCCGTAGAGAGGAGGGACTTCTTTGACCCGATAAGGGTAAAGGACGTGGAGATTGAGCTGATCCCTTCTGGCCACATAGTCGGTTCAGCCTCTGTCCTCATAAGGTACGGGGATTCCGGCTCGGTTTACCACAGCGGGGATATCTCCCTGAAGCCACAGAAAACCGTTAACCGTGCATCTGTTCCCCCTTCAGGTGTTGACCTTGCAGTTCTTGAGAGCACGTACCTCTACGCGAAGAGGAGGTTTGACAGGGAAAGTGCTGTAGATGACCTTTACAGGACCATCAGGGAGGTTATCGGGAGGAAGGGGAAGATGCTCATCCCCGTGTTTGCACTTGGAAGGGCTCAGGAGATCGCCCTCCTGATATCTGAGGGGATGAGAAGGGGGGAGATTCCCCCGTTTACAGCTTACATCGATGGCCTTGCAAGGGAGGTTTCATCCATTTATGAGAACCTCATCGGGGAGCAGGTTTTCAACTACTTCGTTCAGCCGGCTCCCCGCTACGAGGGGTTGAGCTTCTCCGAATCGTGTGCGGAGAACATGAGGGAGGCGGACTGCATAATATCAACGTCAGGGATGCTGGTTGAGGGGACGCCGTCCCATACCTATGCCTCCATCCTCTCTAAAAGTGAGGGGGGAGCGATCATTTTCAGCGGCTACATGGTTGAGGAGAGCTTCGGGTATAAGCTCCTTAACGACAGGGAGACGATCAGGAGCTTGAGGTGTGAGGTGAAGAGGCACCACTTCTCCGCACATGCGGGTGAAGATGAGGTTGAGCAGTTCATAGAGAGCTTCTCCCCGAAGAGGCTTTCCTTTGTCCACGGCTACCCTCCGAAGGGGAGGGAGAGGTATCACGCCTTCAACGGGGAGGTCGTGAGGTTTTGAGGGCTTACGTTGGCTATCCCGACTCAATCTTCTCTGGGAAGAGGTTCAGGGTAAAGGATGTGTTCATCAGGGAGCGGGGGATCGATTACGGTAACGTTCCCGTTGAGGTCAGGAGGAAGCTGCTTTCGGCTCTTGAAAATCTCAATGAGACCGATTACGTGTACATAGGTGATGTTTTCTACGATGCGGCTGACGTTGTGAAGCCCTCCATCCGAACCTTCCTTGCCGGGGCAGATACCGTTGTGCTTCCCGGCTACATGTTCGGGAAGGAGGGCATCTTCAGGAAACTGATGGGGAAGGGGGCGGATGTTTGCTTTGACTTCAACCTGTTTCCTGAGGACGCCGTTGTTTTAAACGTTGGCTACAGGCAGAGCTCAATCTCCTTTGGTGGGAACCTCCTTTCGGTTTTCCCCATCGGGGAGTTTAACTTCATTGATACCCTCGGAAGCTACCTCTTTAACAGGTTTCTCCTTGAGCTTGGTGCGTCAAACGCTGAGCTGAGAAGCAGAGGGATGAGGGGCAAGCTCCTTGACCGTTTCAGGAGCTTTGCCGGGAGAATCCTCTTCAAGGGTGAGGAGACTGTCCTCATAGAGGAGTTTGGCTATGAGAGGGCTGTTGGCAGGGAGGAGGTTGAGCTTGTGCTCTCCCCCCTGCTTGGCAGGTCCAACTACGGCGATTTTGTGGAGAATCCCGTTGACATCTCATCTTTGGTGGTTGACTTACTCTACAGGTATGAGGAGACCTTCAGGGAGAGGTTCCCTGCAAGGGCGGTTTTCCTCATAGGAAGACTGACCTTCCCCTTTAAAACCGTTCTTGAGAGGATATTCCCCGTCCCTGTGAAGGTTGTCGGGGATGAGATCTTGGAGCTCCCGGTAAGGGAGGGTTATCCTGAGTTCTTGAGGAGGGTTTTCCCGGACTTTCCGGGCAGGAGCCTTGAGTACCCATCGGGAAGGGTGAGGGGGGACATCAGGCTTTTGAGGAGCTACTTCAACAGGAGGGATATCAGGGGGCTTTCGGTTATTGAGAGCCTTGTTGAGGAGGGAGGTGATGAGCGCCTCATCTACGAGCTTATCTCGATCATAAGGAGGTGCTCGAACAGGTCACCTGAGGAGATAGCGTTTATGAACTTCTCCATCTGCGCCCTGTCGAGGGTTGAGATCCCCGAAAGGCTTTACGGGAAGGTTCTTGAGGTGATAGTGGATAAAGCCTTTGACTGGCTTCTCCCGTTTGAGACCAAGAGGAACATACTCTACCTTTTCTACAGGATGTCGGGAAGGGTGAGGGATGAGAGGATAAGGGTCTATGCGCCGCTTCTCCTGACCTGCGTGAGGGGGTTGAAGCTCTCTGAGGGGGAGAGGAACTTCCTCTGGACGGCTTCAAGGTCAATATTCAATCCGTGATTTTATCGTTGTAAAAGCCAGGAGAGCTGCAGATATTACCGCTGCTATTGAGGATGAGATTGAAAGGGTTAGAGCCAGCCCGTTCCTGCTCAGGAGATAGTAGATCGAGGAGGCTATCCCTGTGAGGGGGTAGATGGATATCAGCTTGAACCTCTCCCTTCTCAGGAACAGGGGAACGGTCAGCGCATCTATAATGAAGCAGCGGACCGAGAGGTCGTTCATCTGGTAGCTCCTTGGAACCGAGCCTGAAAATGGAATCAGCGATATCAGTGATATGAAGAATACGGTTGTTGATATCTGAAACGGGAAACCCTCAAT
>CAZIVU010000089.1:0-4479 GCA_964542865.1 uncultured bacterium
TTCAAGGTGGAACGCACGGTTCGTTGGAACGGTTGCCGAAATCCTTGATGTATAATCAAAGTTAGCAGATGCTAATGGAGGTTGCCATGGTAATAGCAGTTCCCGCTCTGAAGACGGAGGTTGAAGGAAAAAGGTTGATGAGCCCCCACTTTGGAAAGGCTCCCGGCTTCCTCTTTGTCGATGAGAAGACAGGGAGGAAGTGGTTTGTTGAGAACCCGAAACCTCACCTCAAAAGGGGTGGGGGAAGGGCAATGGCTGCCGTCCTTGCCGAGAACGGTGCCGATGTTCTCCTCGTCAGGGAGATAGGTCCGGGGGCTTTTGAGAAGGTTAAGATGGCAGGGATAGAGGTTTACAGTGTTGATGCCAGATTTGTAGAGGATGCCCTTGACACCTTCAGGCTTGGAAGGGCTGAGAAACTTGATGCCCCAAACGAGGAGGGCTGCTCATGAAGTGCCACAGGTGTGGTTCACCTGCGTGCTACAGGGGTGAAAAGGTCTGCGCACAGCTTGAGGGCGTTTTTGAAAACCTTTCAGAGGAAGAGCTTAAGATACTTAAGGTTTCATCGGACATTGAGAGGGAGTTCTACGCAAAGCTTACAAGGATTGAAGAGGTTTTGGAGTTCGCGAAAAGGATGGGTTTTAGAAGGATTGGCATTGCCTTCTGCATAGGATTGTTTGAGGAAACAAAGCTCATTGCAAGGGTATTTGAGAAGGAAGGGTTTGAAGTCATCTCTGCTGCCTGCAAGGTTGGAAGTGTGGATAAGGAGAAGCTCAACCTTGAAAAGATTAACCCCGAAATGGCTGAGGCATCCTGCAACCCCGTCGGGCAGGCTGATATCCTGAACAGGGCGGAAACGGATATGAACGCAGTGGTTGGGCTGTGTGTCGGGCACGACATGCTCTTTCAGATGCACTCAAAAGCCCCCGTCACAACGCTGATTGTGAAGGACAGGGTGCTTGCACACAACCCGGCAGGTGCGATATACAGCAACTACTACAGGAGAAAGCTCCTCTGATGGAGAAGATATCCGTCATCACCTGCCTGCTCCTTCTCCTCTCCTCGCTCCTTTCCGGAAGGAGATTCCTTCAGGCTCTATCACCTATACCGCTGATTGCCGTCCTATCACTGAGAACACTCAAAGCCGGCTACCCTCCCCTTTTCGACCCCTTTGACTCCATCCTGCTCTTCCTGCTGACGTTCCTTGTAGCCTCTCTGCTTGTCAGGGTAAACGTAAGGGTATCGAGTGCACTTTCCCTCGCCCTTGCCATCCCCCTTCTCTTCGTAAGGAGTAGCTTCCACCTTCTCCCTCCCATAATAAGAACTCCCCTCTTCATCGTTCACGTCTCAACTGCCATGCTCGGGTATGCGCTCTTCGTTTCCGCTTCAATAGTGTCCATCATCAACCTTCTCTCAGACCAGAGGTCTGACGTTAGAAAGGTTGCACTATGGGGGCTTGTCCTCTTCTCGGTATCCCTCACCGTTGGCGGAATCTGGGCGTTCCTTGCGTGGGCTGACCTTTTCCCCTTTGAACCAAAATCCCTCTTCTCGCTCCTCACCTGGGTCTACTTTGCCCTCACCGTTCACTTCAGGTTTGACGGGAAGCTGAAAAGGTGGGAGGACGCCGCCTTTGTCCTTGGAGGGTTCCTTGTCCTCTTTACATTCCTCGGCGTCAACTACCTTCTGAGGGGGACACATGCTTTCTAACCTATTAAAGTCGGTAAAGCTCTTCCTGCTGTTATTCCTCCTCATGTTAGCCATCTTCTCAACCTGCATCTTCCTGCTGAAGGGAACGGTTATCCACGAGGCGGGGGTTCTCTCCTCAATCGGCAGACTCCCGGTTGCCTACAGGGTAACCATCTTAGGCTCACTTGCCGCACTGTCCCTTTTAGGGCTTCAAACAGCCCTGTGCAGGATTCTTTTCCCCCTTGAACTTACCTCAACGCTCATGCACCTTTTTGCCGGAGCTTCAATCCTTCTGGCAGCTCTGTTCTCAACGGTGGAGAGCTACACGTTCACCATCTACCCGGGAACGTTCGTAAAAGTTGGTAAAACCACCATTGCCCTTGAGGATTTCAGATTTGACAGGGAAAACATGAATTTCGATGCCCTCTTCACGGTTAAAAGGGAAAGCAGATCCGTAAGCTCCCACGTCTCCTACAACAGCCCTCTCATCTCAAAGCTTGGAAATGTCTGGGTTTTAGACGTCCACCCGGGATACTACGGCTTGGAGGTTCAGGCAAAGTATCAACCGTTCAGCACGCTCCCGTTCCTGCTCCTTTTCACCTCATCAGCCTTCCTTCTCCTCATCATCATTAAGGTTGCAGGAAGGGGGAACGGTTGATTAGATTTCATCGGACACCCTTCAATCTCAGGAGGTAATTTGCCAATCCTGCTTAAGGAAACGGACAGGAAAAGGCTCTTCAGGGAGCTTTCAAGGATAGGCATATCAAGGAGCGACGTTAAAGAGGTTCTTCGGGCAAACGGCAAGTCCCTAATCTACCTTAAGGATGAATCGCTCTGCCGTGTAATTCCCGAGTTCGTTCCCGGTAAGGAGCTTGAAGCGGAAATCGTCTCCGTCCACAGGTTCGTTGAGAAGTTCAAGCTTCTCATAGACATGGAGAGAATTGCTGAGATAGAGCAGCAGGAGGCGGAGATTAAGAGGCTTTCGGGAAGGGAGAGGGAGCTTTTAGGAAGGGCTATCCTCGATCTGAGGGGGACATCTGCCGGAACAAAGTTCCACCTTTTCCTCGTAAGGTTTTTCAGGGAGAAACCGATTGAAACGGAGATATCAACGGGGGACATCGTCCTCGTCAGCAGGGGAAACCCTTTAAAGAGCAACCTTACGGGAACGGTTGTCAGGGTTACAGAGAAAACGGTAACGGTTGCCTTTGACGGTCAGCCCCCGAAGTGGGCATTCAAGAGGGGTGTCAGGATTGACCTCTACGTTAACGATGTGACGTTCAGAAGGATGGAGGAAAACCTTGAGGAGCTCAGGGATGCCGATGGAAGGGCAAGGGAGCTCAGGAACATAATCATCGGCATATCTGAACCGAAAACGTGCAGGAGGGTCGATTTCACACCCCGGGATGAAAGGCTCAACAGCTCCCAGCTTGAGGCAGTATCAAGGGCACTCGGCTCCCCGGACTTTTACCTCATACACGGACCTCCGGGGACGGGGAAAACAAGCACAATGACGGAGCTGATAGTTCAACTTGTGAGAAACGGGAAGAGGGTAATCGCAACAGCAGACTCAAACGTTGCATGCGATAACATCCTCCTCAACCTATCAAGGTATGAAGACCTCCGTCTTGTAAGGATTGGCCATCCTGCAAGGGTCATGGAGGAGCTGGAAAGGTTCTCAATCTACGCGCTCTTTGAGGAGCACAAAGATGCAGAGGCGGTCAGAAGGGGCTGGGAACGGGTCAGAGAGCTTATGGAGAAGAGGGAACAGTTTTTGAAGCCTGTCCCCTCAATGAGGAGGGGCTTGAGCGATGAGGAGATACTCTACTTTGGCAGGAAGGGGAAAGGCTTTCGCGGAATTCCGAAGAAGAAGATGAGATCGATGGCAAACTGGGTTGCCGTCAACTACGAGATAACTTCAAGGATAGACGCACTCAGGAGGATGGAGGCGGAGATATTCAGGGATATAGTTGCATCTGCCGACGTTGTTATATCAACCAACTCAATGGTTAAGTCCGACTTCCTTCAGGGGTTTCACTTTGACTGCGCCGTGATAGATGAGGGAAGTCAGCAGGTTGAACCGTCAACGCTCATACCCATAATGAGGGCTGACAGGTTCTTCATAGCGGGAGACCACAAGCAGCTACCCCCAACGGTTGCAAGCGAGGAGGCAAAAGAGCTTGAAAAAACGCTCTTTGAAAGGTTGATAGTGAAGCACCCGAACCTCTCCTCGATGCTAAAGGTTCAGTACAGAATGAACGAGAAGATAATGGCATTTCCGGACAGGGAGTTCTACTCAGGAAGCCTCATTGCCGATGAATCTGTCAGAAACCATACCCTCTCCGATTTTGGACTTAAGCCACCGGAGAGGTTCGTGGATATCCTCAATCCGGAAGAACCCCTTGCATTCCTTGACACATCAAGCATCAACGCCTACGAGTTTCAGCCTGAAGGTTCAACATCATACGAGAACTACGAGGAGGCAAGGATTGTCGTCTCAATTGCAGAGGAACTTCACAGGATGGGGCTTGAGAGGAAGGATATCGGGATTATTACCCCCTACGCCGCTCAGGTAAAGCTCATAAAACAGCTCCTCATAGAGAAGGAGCTTAAGGTTGAGGTAAACTCCGTTGATGGCTTTCAGGGAAGGGAGAAGGAGGCAATAGTAATCTCGTTTGTCCGCTCAAACGATGAGGGTGAAATCGGGTTCCTGAAGGATATGAGAAGGCTCAACGTCGCTATAACAAGGGCAAGGAGAAAACTCATCTGCGTCGGAAACTCAGATACGCTAAAAACCCA
>CAZIVU010000090.1:0-4477 GCA_964542865.1 uncultured bacterium
GTGTTGTAGCCGTAAGCGAGCTCGTAATCCTTGTCCGTCAGGTTAACCCCCCTGACGTAGAACTTCACCCTTCTGTTGAGAGTGTAGGAGATGTAGCAGTTGTAGACGGTGAAGGGTGAGAGATCGGCAGTCCTCGTTGTCCAGCTTTTGCTGTCGTAGTAAGTGTCCTCCCTTCCGCTGTAGTGTTCAGCCCACAGTGAAAGCTTCAAGCTACCGATCTTCGTATCAGCCCCGACCGTGTAGCTAATCTCCGGCCTTCTCGGGAGCCTCTCCCATCTGCCTTTTGAGCTGTCAAACTCCTTTGCCCTCAAGTGCGTGTAGGAACCGAAAACCCTCAAGCACTTCACAGGCCTTAAGGAGAACTTCAGCTCAACGCCTTCCGTCAAAGCCCTGTTGAGGTTCCTGTACTTCAGCGTTGATGGGTCCCAGTCTATCATGTTCCAGACGTGGTTCTTGAAGTAGTCCGCCTCGAGCACGGCAAACCCGAATCCCCTGCTGATTCCAACAACCCATCCCTCGCTCTTCTCCGGCTTAAGGTCCCTGTTCCCGAACATGCTGTAGAGCTGGAACAGTGAAGGCTCCTTGAAACCTGTCCCGTACTCTCCCTTCAGCGTTGCCCCGACCTTCGGCAGCCTGTAGGAGGCAGACAGCTTATAAGTCCCTTTTGTTCCTGCAGTTTTGTGGTTGTCAAACCTCCCCGAAGCTGTGAAGTGGACACCAAAGTAATCGGAGTGAAGCTGCGCAAATGCCGACCTGATGTAGGAGCTGTTCCTCCCCGAGTAGGTATCATCCGACTTCATGTACCTGTAGCTTGCTCCGCCGGAGATGAAGAGGTTCTCGGAGAAGTAGTACACAGGCTCAACGGATACGTAGCGCGTTATCCCGATGTACCTCGACCTTCCCCAGACGGCGTTTATATCGTCCCTCGTCTCCTTGTTGTCTGAGAGCTTAACGTTAATCTCACCGCTCTCAAGGAACGTTTTTGAAAGCTTCACGAACGTGAAGTACCTGTCGTAGTCCTCCTTCCCGTCATCGTAGTCCGTGCTTCCCCCTTTGAGGTTGAAAACTCCGGAGAGCCTGAGCGTCGGCGTCAGGGATACCCCGTAGCTTATGCTTCCCGTCCTGTAGTTGTAGCCATCCCTGTCGGCGTCGTGCTCATACTTGCTGTTCTTGGCATCGAAACCTTCAGTTTTAAAGTTCTCAGAGGATATCGAGATGTAGCCCTTCCCCGTTTTGAGGCTTCCGTAGAGGGATTCCCTGAACGTGCTGTACTTTCCCCCCTCGGTCTCAACCGTAAACTCGCTTCTCCTCGGTTTCCTCGTTATGATGTTTATAACTCCACCTATCGCATCCGATCCGTATACAGCTCCCTGAGAACCCTTAAGCACCTCTATCCTTTCAACGTTGTTCATATCTATGAACCTGAAATCGGCACAGTTGTCGGGAAGGGATGGGTTATTGACGGGAACCCCGTCCACAAGAACGAGCACGTGCCTTGACGGAAGACCCATCATAAAGATGTCTGTCACCTTCCCCGGTCCCCCGTTCCTGCTTATGCTGACGGCAGAGACGTACCTCAGAACGTCGGAGATGCTTGTAAACCCAAGCTTCTCAATCTCCTCCCGTGTTATCACGTTAACGTCATCCCCAACGTGCTCAATAGGGACAAGAACCCTTGTGGCTGTTACGGTGATTTCAGGGTTCTCGGCTGCAAGGACGTTTGCCGCTGCCAGAAGAGCCGTTAGAGCTATGAGTTTTCTCATCCTACACCTCCTTAAAGCAAAGGTTTTATGAATACCTCTTTCCCGAACCTCCTTACCTCAAGCTCCGCATCGAAGAGCTCCCTTACGGAGCTGATGAAGTCCTCCCTTCCACCGTCCATGAAAAGCCTTCCGTCTTTGAGCCCTATGAACCTTTCAGCGATCTCCATCAGCAGGTTAACGTCATGGGCGGCAATCATCACGGTTCTGCCCCTCCTTGAGGCATCCCTTATAAGGCTGGATAGCTCTCCCAAGATCCCGATATCGAGGAAAGCCCCCGGCTCATCGAGCATGTAGATTTCAGGGTCTATGAGGAGAATCCTTGAGAGGAGAACCTTAGCCCTCTCCCCTCCGCTTATGCTGTTTATGTCAGCACCGGAAAGCTCTTTTATTCCGAACCTTTCAAGGACTTCAAATATCCTCCTCTCATCATCTCTACCGAGCGGTGAGAAGATGCCCCCTTCCGGGATGAGGGAGAGCCTGAGGAAGTCGATAACCGTGAAGGGAAAGGGAACGCTGAACTGCTGGGGAAGGTAGTTCACCATCTTAACCCTCTCCCTCAGCGGGATAGTCCTCATCTCCCTGCCGTTGAAAAGGACGTTCCCGCCGTACTTCAGGAAGCCGGATATGCACTTCATGAACGTTGTCTTTCCAGCCCCGTTCTTACCAACCACAGCAACAACCTCCCCCCTGCCAAACTCCGCCGATACGCCCCTAAGTATCCCTTTGTAGCTCAAATTCCTAACCCTTAACAACTGAGCTGTACCTCCACAGTACTGCTGCAAAGAGTGGGGAACCGAGGATTGCCGTTACCACGCCGACGGGAAGCTGGACAGGTGATATCACATTCCTCGCTAAAAGCTGGGAGAGGAGGAGGAACGTTCCCCCCGCATAGAAGGAGAGGGGGATAATCCTCTGGAAGCTCCTTGCTCCGAGAACCCTCAAGGTGTTTGGCACGACTATCCCTGCAAACCCGATTATCCCCGTCTTTGAAACGGCTATGGAGACCAGAACGGAGATGAAGGAAAGGTAGATGAGCCTCTCCCTGAAGGGGGATACGCCCGAGAAGTAGGATATCTCATCCCCCATCGACAGGGCATCCAGCCTTACCCTGAAGGGGAGGAGAAGGAGAAGGCAGACAACCGACAGGGCTAAAACCTCAAAGGATGACTTCAGCGAGAGTGAGGGTATGAAGCCGAGCGTGAAGAAAACCGCACCCTGAACGGTTCCCGAAGACGCAACGGCGTAGATGAAGAGGATCAAAGCGGAGAAGAAGGCGTTAAGTATGACTCCAAAGAGGAGGAGCTTAACAGCATCCTTCAGGAGGATGCCCGCAAAAACTATAACCCCGACAGAGATGAGGCTGAAGAGGGCGGAAAGCGGTTCCTGAGGAGCTCCGAGGAGAGATGCAACCGTCGCCCCGAAGGCACTTGACGCTGAAATCCCGAGTATGTAAGGGTCAGCAAGGGGGTTTCTGAATATCCCCTGAAACGTGGCTCCACCGACGGAGAGGATCGCCCCAACGGAGAATGAGAGGAGAGCCTCGGGCAACCTTACCTGAAGGATAACCTCCTTTGAGGGAGGAACGCTCCCGAAAAAGAGAAAAGCGGCAAACGAAATCAGGAGAAGTGCTACTGAAACTGCCTGCAAACTTTCCTCCTCATCTCCTCTATCCCTCTGAGGAGCCTTGGGCTTGGCCTCAGTATGTCATCCGGGTTGAGAACGGTAAACCTCAAGTTGAGTCTCCTTAAAAGCTCAGCTATGCTCCTTCTACGGCTACCCGAAGCGGCAACGATAACCACATCCGGCTTCCTTGAGACGACCTGCTCAACCGATATCGGAAAGAATTCCCCATCACCTGCAACGTTTACACCGCCGGCTCTCCTTATCACGTAGCCAATGTAGGTTGAGTTCCCGCACGTATAGGCAGGCTTTGAGGAGATGAGGAAGATGACCCTTTTCCCCTTTATGCACCTTGAGAGCTTCTCCTCCTCCCTTTCAAGCTTCTCAAGGAACTCTCTCCTCCTCTCCTTCCCATCCCTGCCCAAAAGGTTTCCCACCGTCTCAATGGCATCTGCAACGTCCTCTATGGATGACAGCTTGAGCTTAACTACCCTGAGCTTCAGTTCCCGTAGCCTCCTGATAACCCTTTCAGGCGTCAAACTGCTTGCGATAACCAGGTCGGGCTTAATCGTCAGAATCTTCTCAATGTCCGGATTTACTATCCCTCCAACCTTCTCCTTCCGTTTCGCATCCTCAGGGTAGTTGCAGAAGATTGTGTCACCAACGAGCTCCTTTCCCCCTCCGACAAAGTAGATAATCTCCGTAATGGCAGGGGAAAGTGAAATAACTGTCTTCCCAAATGAGCTTGCCGTTAAAAGCAAAAATATGAGGACAAACCTTAGCAACCTTCCTCCCACCCTGAACTCCCGCAGGGTGCAGGTGGATTTGCACGGGCCGGTCTCCCGGCTTACAGGGGTTAATCTCCCTTCCCCTTCCCAGATGGCCAGCTTTCACCGAACCACCCAGTGGAAAAGGGATTTTTAATCCCTGCTCACGGTTGCGGGTACAGCGCCGGACTTTCACCGGACTTCCCGTTCACCCGTGCAAAACCGATTATACAAAAATTTGACTTGGTGGAATGTTAATGCTAAAGTCGGGAGAAGGAGGTGTCATGGGAACAAAAGGAAGGGCTTTGGTCGGAGAACATGCAGAGA
>CAZIVU010000091.1:0-4436 GCA_964542865.1 uncultured bacterium
ACTACGATAACAACAAGCTCATACTCAAGCTACCCCATACCTTTGAGCTTACGAGGTACCAGAGGAGGGAGCACACAAGGGTTGAGACCGATATCTCAGCAAGCATGGGGACGTTTGATAGCCAGACAGGGGAGATCGTGTGGTACCCTGTAAAGATCGTCGATATAAGCGTTGGAGGGGCAAAGGTCTGCCTTCCGTTTGGAGAGAGACTCAACGTAAGACCCATGGAGGATGTGATTGTCAATTTCAAGCTGAAGGGAAGGGACTTCTCGTTAAGGTCCGTCGTTGTTAACATCTATGAGAGGAAAACCTCTGTCTGCTACGGAATTAGGTTTGAAAAGGCGAAGGAGGAGGAGAGGAAGCTCATATTTGACTTTGTCAAGGAGCAGCAGCAGAAACTTGCAGCCATCCTCCTGAGGAAGAGCTGATGAGGGCTTTAAAGACCTACAGGAGGGTTCTTGAGGAGGAGTTGAAGAGGAAAAAGGCGGTAAAGGAGGAGATACTGAAAAGGATAGAGCAGGTTGAGGGGGAGATCGAGCGTCTTGGTTTGGCTTATGCAGGTGAAAGGGGAAAAGTCTACGGGGATGTCTGCCTTGCGGGATTCAAGCAGGAGTTCCTGAAAAACCTTATCGCTGAAAGGGAAAGGTTGAAAGAGGTCCTTCATGGCCTTGAGATGAAGGTTGAGGAGATTAACCGGGAGATCGCAGAGCTGAACGGGAAGATCGAGGCTATTGGAAAGTTCCTGAACAGGTTGAAGAGGGAAAAATACATCAGGGAACAGATTTCCTATGACAGGAGTTCCCATGAGGTTTTTGTTAGCAGGGGCTCTCATAATCCTGATGAGCGTTAGCGCCTTCTCCTCAGATCTTGAGAGGAGGGAGATTGAGAAGGAGATAGAGAGGCTTGAGGCTCTGAAAAAGGAGATCGTTTTACTCAAGGGGAAGAACGAGGAGCTTTTGAAGCAGATCAGGGAGGAGAGGAGAAAGCTCCAGGAGGAGAGGTTAAGCTTTGAGGAGCGGATAAAGGAGGTTCGGTCTGAGAGGTACAGGAGATTGGGCAAGGTCTTCGAGAAGATGGAGCCTGAGATGGCAGGCCAGAAGCTCTCAAAGATGAAGGACCCGAAGGAGGCAGCCTACATAATACTCAACATGAAGGAGAGGGCTGCTGGGAGTGCACTAAACTACGTTGACCCGAAGAGGGTAAGCGAGATTGTAAGGATACTGACCCAGATTAAGGGTTCAGATTAGCTTTTTCCTGTATATCCTTGCGAGGATCTTCGCTATAGCTACGTAGAACTTCTCGGGTATGAAATCCCCAACGTTGCACGAGCTGTAGAGGGCCTGAGCAAGCGGAGGGTCCTCAACTATGGGAATGTCGTTCTCCTTTGCTATCTCCTTTATCCTCAGGGCTACATGGTCAACCCCCTTTGCCACCACCTTGGGGGCTACCATCGTCTTCCTCTCATACTTCAGCGCAACCGCGTAGTGTTCCGGGTTGGTGATAACCACATCAGCCTTAGGAACCTCAGCCATCATCCTCTTCATGGCGATCTCCCTCTGCCTCCTCCTTATCGCCGACTTGACTATCGGATGTCCCTCATACATCTTCCTCTCCTCCTTTACCTCCTCCTTGCTCATCTTCAGGTTCTCCTCGTACTCCCATCTCCTGTAGAGGAGGTCGATTACGGCTATCGGTATGGAGAGGAATCCGAAGGTTGCAATGAGGATGAGCGCATACTTGATGAAGATGTGAACCTGATGGTTGAAGGGGATAAAGCTCATTATGGCGGTTCCGGAGGTCAGCTTCCTTATGACGAGGAAAGCCACGATGGAGGCAACGGAGAGCTTTGCAATGTTCCTGAAAAGCTCGAACGCCGTTTTTACCGAGAGGATTTTCTGCATTCCCCTGACAGGGTTTATCGTCTCAAGCTTCGGCTTCAGCGCTTTTGTTGAGAAGAGGAAGCCGAACTGAGCCACGTTTGATAGGATGCCGACGGCAAGGATGGGTATGAAGAATGGAAGGGATATGACTATCAAGAGTTTCAAACTTTCAGCAGCCAGAGGCCGGAGGAATTCGGGGTTTGGGTTCCTGAAGGTCAGGGTGAGGAGTTTGGAGAGCTCCCGGTAGGCATACGGGATGTAGAATATGAACACTATGAACGTTGAGATTAGCGTTGCTGCTATGGGGAAGTCCTGACTCTTTAATACCTGCCCCTCTTCCCTTGCCTTCTGTCTCCTTCTCGGCGTTGCCTTTTCAGTCTTCCCCGGGTCCCTTGCCATTACTCAGACAGCCCCTTTAAGATTTCCACCTGAACGGTTTCCATCCTTTCTGCAAGTGATATTCCCGAGTAGAGGATGGCGGAAAAGCCGATGGACAGCGCAGCAAGTCCAACGAAGATCTGGAGCGGAAGCCCCACTATGAAAACGTTTATCTGAGGAATAAGCCTGTTTATGAGGGCAAGGCCAAGGTTCACTATGAAGAGCGTCAGCATGAACGGGAAGGCTATCTTGAACGCAAGGATAAATATGAGGGATGAGATTTTAACGATGAAGGGGGCGAGGTTTCCTATATCAAAACCTGAAGGGGTGAGGGGGATGAGCTTGAAGCTCATCAACGCCGAGCCTATCACAATCCTGTAGGCTCCCGTGATGAAGAAGACGAGGTAGAACACGATTATGAAGAACTTATCCAGGACTGAGATCATGCCGAACGTTGGGTCAAACATGTTCACTACAGTTAAACCCATTGAGTAGCTTACTATCTCTGCAGCGTAGGAAAAAGCGGCTGTAAATACGGCTGCGGCAAGCCCGATGCAGAACCCGATTGCTATCTCCTTTATGCTCATGAGGAGGAATCCGAAGAGGGTCAGGTTCTCAGGCGGGACGCTCAGCCCCAGCAGGTTGCTTGCGTAGAAGGAGAGCGCAAGCGACAGGAGGAGCTTTACGTTCAGCGGGACAAGCGACGTGTTCAGTAGGGGAAATCCCATGAAGAAGGATGAGACCCTCATGAGGATGAGAACTGTTGCGATTAACCTTCCGGCAGGAATCTCCATCATCTCAGGATGCTCAGGATTGTGGTGAAGTTCTCCCTTGTGTACTCGACAAGCTTTATCATCATCCATCCCCCGAATATGAACACTGCAATGAGGGCTGCGAGTATCTTCGGTATAAACGTAAGCGTCATTTCGTGAACCTGAGTTGCAGCCTGAAGAACGCTTATTATGACGCCGACGACAAACGTTATAAGCAGAACGGGAGTCCCGACGATTAGAGCCATTTCAAGCATTTTCCTTCCAAGCACTATAGCCTGATCAACAGTCATCTGTAGCTTTCCACTATCGCCTTTATCAGCAGCTCCCATCCATCCGATAGGACGAACAGTATGAGCTTGAAGGGAAGGGAGAGCATCATCGGGGGAATCATCATCATCCCCATGGACATCAGGATGCTTGCAACTAAGAGGTCTATGATGATGAACGGGAGGTACACTATGAAGACAACCTCAAACGCCGTTTTAATCTCACTTACTATGAATGCCGGTATAAGCGTGATCATGGAGAGCTCCTTCTCCGATTTCGGCTTCTCCTTCGATATGTTGAGGAAGAGCTTCAGGTCCTCCTTCCTCGTGTTCTCGAGCATGAACTTCTTTACCGGTAACGTCGCTCTTTTTATCGCCTCAACATCGCTGATCTGCTTTTCCATGTAGGGTTTTATGGCGAGCCTGTTAACGTCGCTGTAAACGGGCTTCATGATGAATAGCGTGAGGAAGAGGGAGAGGGCTATTATCACCTGATTTGGCGGGGTCTGGGGGATGCCGAGGGCGTGCCTCAGGAGGGAGAGTATTATAACCGTTCGCGTAAACGATGTAACCGTTATGAGTATGGAGGGAGCGAGGCTCAGGACCGTGATGAGGAGGAGTATCTTGAGCGTTACGTTCAGGTTTGAAAGGCCGGATGTAACATCCTGAAGCGTTGCTGCACTTGAGCTGCTGATAAGGAGAAGGTTAAGCGTTAGGGGGAGGAGCCTCTTCATCTTCCCACTCTTTTATCTTCTTTATGGACTTATCGTCAACTGCCAATAATATCACACTGTTTTTAACCTTAACAAGGAAAAGGCTTTTCCCCCTTGAAAGGGGTCTTACCTCAAGCAGCTCTATGTTCCCCTTTGAACCTTTTGCGGTTAGACCGTACCTCGATAAAGCGTAGTATACGGTGTAGAGGGCAACGATTACTATGGTGAGGGATGCGAGGAACTTGACCAGATAAGCGTAGTCAGGCAAGGTCAACTATCCTGATGCCAAATTTTTTGTTGACAACGACCATCTCACCAACCGCAAAGGGCTGGTCGTTTAGGTATACGTTTATGTAATCCTCAAGGGATTTATCAAGCTCAATTATATCGCCCTCCTTCAGCTTGAGGACCTTCGAGAACATCTCC
>CAZIVU010000092.1:0-4431 GCA_964542865.1 uncultured bacterium
ATCTTGAACGGTTCGACTTCCGTCTCAACGTACTCACCGAACGTGGGAACGGGCTTGGAGCCTTTAACCCTTTTCCAGAAACCCTCATATTCCTCCATGAGCAGGAAAATCGTGCCGACAACCTCTCTGAACATGGGGCTTAAGTCCTTTGCCGGGTCTTTCCTCCTGTGGATTTTTGCCCCGAGCCTTGCCTGACATATCTTGAAACCGTTGACTATGGCGTTCGTTGTCATCCATATATCTATTCCGAACTTTGCAACTGCAGTCTCCCAGACATCCTGATCGAGGTAGAACTTCACAAGCGGGAGGGAAACCCCGAAGTCCCCTCCTATCGGCTGCTTTACCCTGTAGCCGTAAAGCGCCCTCGTAAGGTTGTAGGCAATCGTGTTCGTTATCGTTGCATCAAACTTGTACCTTTTGTAGTCAGGTGCGACAAAGTCATACCCTTCCATAATGGGTTCAACTATGTTTTTTACCCAGTCAACCGTTATCGACCTCAAATCGGAGTCGAACAGGGCTACCGCCCTTACCTTCAGGAACTCCGAGGCTTCGAATACTGCCCTGACGGCTGAGCCTTTCCCGGGGATTCCCCTGTATATGGAAACTATCTTCTCAACGCCGTACTCCTGAGTATCAACCTCAAGTGCAATTTCCCTCGTGTCATCAGTTGAACCCCCATCCGACACGAATATCACGGACTTAAAGTCAGGGTAGTGCTTCTCAAGCCCCCTTGCCACCGTCTCAATCACGTTCTCTATCGTATCGGCACTGTTGTAGCTTGGAATTCCGACAACTATATCGGCGTGCCTCAGGTGTTCAATCTTCCTCCTCGTTCCCTCCCTGAGAGCTGAGGAGAACCTTCTTTCAACCTTTACTATCACCTTTCCCTCCCGACAAGGACGATTACGACATCCATAACGTTTGTTCCCGTTACCCCCGTTTTGATAAGCCCTCCCGCAACCTTAAAGAAGGAGTTTGAGTCGTTCCTGTTCAGAAACTCATCTATGTTAAAATCTTTTGATAACTCGAGCGTTGACACGTCAACGACCGCACCGGCTGCATCCGAATTCCCGTCTATTCCGTCCGTCCCGGCTGACAGAACAACAACCCTGTCAAGGCCCTTCAGTGATTTAAGAGCGGAGAGGCAGAGCTCCTGATTCCTTCCCCCCTTTCCGTTTCCCCTTACCGTGACAGTCGTTTCCCCTCCCAGCAGAAGACATGCAGGGGGAGGCAGGGGATTTGACGATGACCTTACCTCCGCTGCTATGGAGACAACTGCTTTTGCAACCTCTCTCGCCTCCCCTTCAAGCATGGATGTTAGAATCATCGCGTTAAATCCCAACCTTTCCGCCTCATCCCTTGCCCTCGTAAGGGCTTTGAGGTTATTCCCGACGATGAAGTGGCTGACGTTTGGCGGGGGTTCCTTCGGCGTTTCCGGGATCTCACCCTTCAACCCCTTCTCAATAACTGCCCTAACGGAGTCCGGAATAGATTTCAGGAGGTCGAACCTTTCAAGAACCCTGTAAGCATCGGAGTAGGTTGAGCTGTCACAGTAGAGAGGACCCGAACCTATTATCTCAAGGTTGTCCCTCACAACGTCCGATATAACAAGGACGATGCCTTTTGCCCTTGTGAGCCTTGCGAGTTTTCCCCCCTTAACGGTTGAAAGGTGCTTCCTGACGCAGTTAATCTCGTAGATGTCGGCTCCTGACTTTATAAGCAGCTCATTTACCTTTGCAATCTCCTCTACGGTGATAGGGGGTATGGGGTCCTCCATGAGCGAGGAGGCACCCCCCGAGAGGAGGAACAGGAAAAGGTCATCCTCCGAAAGCCCTTTAAGGGCTTCCTTCATCCTGACCGCTGCCCTCCTGCTCCTTTCATCGGGAACGGGATGGGATGATTCGAAAACCTCAACGTTATCAAGCTCAAACTCCTTGAAGTTCGTTACTACAAACCCCCCGTCAATCCTGTCTCCAATTAAACCTTCAAGGCTTCTCGCCATTCTCAGTGAAGCCTTTCCGCAACCGAAGAGGAAGACCCTATTAAAACTTGAAAGGTCAACATGGAAACCGTTAACGATTAGCGTGTTATCCTTAAAGGAGACCGAGGAGCTTATGATATTCTCAGGGAGAACCTCCTCAAGAGCGGAAAAGAAAATCCTCTTAGCAGTTCTCTTCAAACTCATGCAGCACCTCTTTGACAGCCTCGTTCCATCCTCTGCTCCCGGGAAACTCTGCCCTTCTCAGGTTCTTCACCTTGACCTCAGAGAAGCTCCCATCCGGATATGGTATCAAAATCGGGATATCAACGGCTTTCAGCATATCCTCATCGTTCTGGCTGTCCCCGAGGGCTACTGTAACCACCCTTCTTTTAAGGTTTCTGCGGAAAACATCGCTGACAACCTTCACTGCTTTCCCCTTGCTCTGGGATGATGCTATCAGGTGGAAAAATCTACCCCCTTTAAGAACGCAAAAACCGTGCCTTTCAGCCTCCCGCTTCACACCGGATATAAGGGACGAATTTTTTAGGATGAACGGTTCGCTGAACTCCCTTCTTGATGCCCTTTTAGCCTCCTCCAAGCCAAGCCCCGTTAGTTTTGCTATCTCCTCAACGCTCATGTCCCCAAAACCGACAACGGGGAACCTTTCCTTCAGCTTGCGGAAAAACCTCCTCACTTCCCTGTAGTCTTTTCCAAGCTCGATAAGGCAATAGCCGTTTTGGGAAATACAGCCGGGAATTTCAAATCCCCTGTAGCCCTTTTCAAAGAATATGCCACCTCCGTTCTCAACGATAAAAGGGTCATGTATGGCAAGCTTTTCCCTCAATACCTCAACCTCTGCCCTTGTCTTGCTCGTTACAATGACAAGTGGGATGCCCTTTTCCCTTATAATTGCTAAAGCTTCATCTGCACCTTTGTAGGAGTAGGTATGGAAGTCGAGCAACGTTCCATCAAGGTCGGTGAATATGACGATGAATGCGTTTTCACGTTTGACGTCAAAATCCATCAATTTAAATTATACCCGACAGGAGGAATTTCATGAAAAGACTTCCCGTTGTTGCTATTGTCGGAAGACCGAACGTAGGGAAATCCTCACTCTTCAACAGGCTGATCGGCAAGAGGGTTGCCATCGTTGAGAACGTTCCCGGAATAACAAGGGACAGGATAGTTCACGAAGCCAGCGTAAACGGGTATGAGGTTCTCCTTGTGGATACGGGAGGGGTTGACACGTCAAGGGAGGCTTTGAAGAGGAAGGTCCTTGAGCAGGCAAATGAAGCGATGAGGGAAGCCGATGTAATCGTGTTCGTCGTTGACGGAAGAGAGGGGATAAACCCGCTTGACGAAGAGGTGGCAAGGATCTTAAGGAAATGGAAAAAACCCGTTATCGTTGCCGTTAACAAAGTTGATGAACCTTTCATGGAGGACGTGAAGTACGAAGCTTACAGGCTTGGCTTTGACAGGGTGATAGGCATATCAACGATACACAAAATCGGCATAGAGGAGCTCAAAGAAGCCATCGTTGAAAGCATACCGGAAGAGCTTAAAGAGTTTTCAAGGGTCAGGGCGGAAGAGGAAAGGGAATCCGAAAACGTTGAAAGCGCAATTGAGTCCGGTGGAAAAGCGCTGGCAGATATCGTGAGAAACCTTGAGGAGGGGAAGGAGGTTCCTGTAAAAGCTCCTGTTGAGGAACCTGTAAAGGTTGCAATTGTCGGAAGGCCCAACATGGGAAAGTCAACCCTTTTCAACGCTATTCTGGGAAGGGAGAGAGCCATTGTCAGTGAAATTCCCGGCACAACAAGGGATGCAATAGATAGCTATGTGAACATCGGCGGGAAGGAGTATGTGTTCATAGATACGGCAGGAATAAGGAGAAGGGGAAAGATTAAGGACATTGAATACTACAGCTTTCTCAGGTCTGTTGATGCCATTGAAAGGGCAGACGTCGTTATCCTCCTGCTCGATGCAACCGAGGGGATTACCGAAAGGGATACAAAGATCGCGGGTTTAGCCCTTAAGGAGTTCAAGCCTGTAATCCTTGCGGTAAATAAGGTTGACGCCGTTGACAGGAACCAGATTGACAGGTTGAAGAGGGAACTTGAGATGAGCTTTGACTTTATACCGTATGCTCCAAGGGTTTTCATATCGGCAAGGACGGGAGAGGGAATTGATAAGCTTTTAAAATTCGTTGATGAGCTCTATGAGCAGTTCACAAAGAGGGTAAAGACCGGGGAGTTCAACAGGGCGGTGAAGGAGATCCTGAGCGTCCATCAACCTCCTGTCTACAGGGGAAAAGCTGTGAAAATCTACTACGGAACTCAGGTAAAAGTTAAGCCTCCAACGTTTCTTCTGTTTTCCAACTACCCTGAAGGGATAACAAAAAGCTTCAGGAAATTCCTTGAAAATCGGCTCAGGAGAAGGTTCGGGTTCAGCAG
>CAZIVU010000093.1:0-4316 GCA_964542865.1 uncultured bacterium
GCCTTTACCTGCTCCCCCGTCAGCTCCTTTCCGGGCCAAAGGTTCACGATGACGGAAGCTTTCGGTTCCTCCTCCTCCCTTACAAATATTGACTCCTTTGGAATTGCTATGTTTACCTTTGCCTGCCTTACGGCATCTATCCTCTCAATGGTTCTGGTCAGTTCACCTTCAAGGGCCCTCAGGTACTCAATGTTCTCCTGAAACTGGGTTATCCCTAACTTCGGCTCCTCAAAGATCTCAAACCCAACAACTTTCCCCCTTGGGATACCTTTGGCTGCAAGCTTTAACCTGACGTCATACACCCTGTCCTTCGGGACGAGTATTATGCTTCCATCCCCCTCAACCCTGTAAGGGATGTGGTTCTCCTGCAGGACGGTCAGAACGCTCCCGGCATCGTCCGGGCTAAGGTGTGTGTAGAGAACTCCGAAGTTCCTCTCGTGGGAGGTTTTGATGAGGATTACGGAGGTGAACGACAGGAGGGTCAAAATCCCAAGGGCTATTACGGCGGATTTTACGTTCAGGTGGCTCTTCAGGAACCTTTCAAGCTTCGCCTTAAGCTCAGAAGTGTTGAACTCCATTCCTCTCCATTAAATCTGCATGCGCATGATCTCATGGTATGCTTCAATTGCCTTGTTCCTTATCTCAACGAGCAGCCTTAAAGATATGTCCGACTTCTCAATCCTGTACATCAGCTCCTCAAGGTTTGAGACCTTCCCCTCAACTATCTGCTTCTCAGCCTCTTCTGCCGACTTGAGGTCGGAGTTCACGTCGGAGATGAACTTCTTGAGCAGCTCAACAAATCCATCGTTTGCTCTCTTCTTTACAGGAAGCTGGAAGGTGCTTCCCAATCCCTCTACCCTCATATTGCCTCCTAAGCCTTGAGTATCTCCATCGTTGACAGGAGAAGGCTCTTGTGGGTGTTGAACGCTGTCAGGTTTGCCTCATACGTTCTTATGGCTGATATCATATCCGTCATCTCTCTCAACGGATCAATGTTTGGGAGCTTCACATAGCCGTTCCTGTCCGCATTCGGGTTCTTGGGGTCATACTTCAGCTTGAAAGGGGAGGGGTCCTCTATTACCCCCTTTACCTTTACGTAGCTCAGGTTTCTGTTCTCACTGTCAAGGACGGCTTCAAACACCGGAACCTTTCTCCTGTAAGGGTTTCCGTTTACATCCCTTGAGTTAACGTTTGCAAGATTGCTTGCTGCAAGGTCTATCCTTATCCTTTGAGCTTCCATCCCGGAAAGGGAGATGCTCAGCCCTTTAAAGAGCATGGTTACCTCCCCTGTATGCTTAGCTTAATCTTTGATATCTCCTTCTTTAGCGATTCGACAAGGGCTTTGTACATTATTGAGCTTTCCGATAGCTTTGCCAGCTCCCTGTCAAGGTTCACCCTGTTCCTGTCGTACCCGCTTGGACTTTTAATCTCAAAAATTTTAAGCGTTTTCTCCCTCCTCGACGGGTCGATGTGCCTCGGGTCATCCCTCTTCAGGTGAAGCTGCTCCCTGAGAACCCTCTCAAACTTGAGGTCTTTCGGCACGTAGCCGGGCGTATCGGCGTTCGCTATGTTTCCCTGTATGACCTTCGTCCTTTCAAGGTAGAAGGAGGCTGCTTCCGATATTTCACTGAGTTTTCCCCAGAGTCCCAATCTTCCTCCCTGCAATGAGTTCACTTGAGTACACCGTAGCTGCAACCCTGCTCAGGGAATCCCTGCACCCTTTAAGCCTGCCGTAAACCTTCTCAGCCTCCTCCATTTTATCAACTCTTGTCAGGGATATTAAAAGGAGGCTGTTCAGGTAGCAGTTCTTCTCATCTTTACCGCTCAGGGGAAGAAGCACCTTCAGGGCTTTCCTGTAATCCCCGTTCATCATCAGGCTCTCTGAAAGCCTGTTGAGGGCAAGCTTGACGGTTGCGCTCTTTCCGTAAGAGCTCAGCAGCTCCTCTGAGAGCAGGTTGTAGGCTTTCTCTACCCTGTTCCCCTTTATCATGTGGAGGATGGTAAGTGCCCTGAACTCAGGGTCGTTGCTACTGCAGGACTTGGAGAGCTTTGGGACAAGCCAGCCTATGGGGGCGTTCAGCATGAGAAGGTCTTTCCCGAACAGCTTGTAGTACCGGCAATCCTTCCTCTTTACCCTGCCGAGCACGTTGAGGGAGCCGCTGAAGTCCTTTACCTCAAAGAGTGCCTGTGCAAGGAGAAGCCTGTTCTCATCGGTTTTCCAGTTTGATACTATGAATTTCAGGAGCTTAAGTCTGAGTTTTCTCTCTCCGCAACGCTTGAGCGTTTTTGAGATGGATATGAGAACGTCGAGCCCGAAGACCTTATGGAAGAGCTCCGGGTTTGCCCTATAGAGCTGGCATACCCTTTTGTACGGGATATTGAGGATGTAGGGTTCCCATGACTGCCTCAGGAACTCCCTCTGTTCAAACTTCACCTGTTGTGGGAATATGAGGGAGATTTCCCAGGAGAGCCTGTCGAACAGCTCGGGGGACTGGAGTTTCAGGACAAGCTTTCCAAAGTCTGCAAGGGCAAATATGCCGATGTATGAGCTCCTGTACCCAACAAGCGTGCTTGCCACGTACTTTATCGGGTCATTGAAGGCATCTACTCCCGTCTTTGAGAGCTCGTAGCTTATTCTCGGATCATCCATGAGGGATATGCACTTTAGCTTTGCTATTATGGCTTCATCGCTTTTTGGGTAGTCACTCACGATGCTGTAGTAGTACGTTACTGCAAGTTTGGTGTTTCCCCTTCTCACCTCTATATCTCCGAGCCTCAGCAGGGCTTTCCTTATGGCGTACCTGTCGTTTGTAAGGCTTACTATTCTCCTGAAGAGCTGCTCTGAGAGGTTATAGTTCCCTGTCCTGTAGAGGTTCTCTGCAACTAAGAGGTAGTACTCCGGGTTTTCGAGAAGGTAGGATTCAAACTGTCTGTAAGTCGGGAGAAAGTACTTCGATGCCTCCGTGTAGTTTCCCTTGAAGAACAGGATTAGCCCCTTGATGAAGCGAACCTCCTTCTCCTCCAAGGGGTTCAGCTTCTGGGTGCTTATCAGGATGAAGTAGGTATCGATGATGTCGTACCTTTTCAGGAACACGGCGTTTCTGAGGATTCCCATTGTTGTCGCTATCCTCTGTTCCCTGCTCTTTGCCTTCAGGAACGATATCCTGTAAAGGGTTAGAGCCCTTTCGTAGAACTTCAGGCTTTCAAATATCTTTGCCTTTGTTTGGTAGTAGTCCCAGTCAGCCTTCCCGCTCGATGAGAAGTAGAGCTGGAGGTAGCTCAGAGACCTCCAGAGGAACTTTACCCTTCCGGTTTTCCTCCCTATGTTCAGGTACACCTTTGATAGCATCAGGAGGGCTTTGTTGAAGTAGGGTGATCTCTCATTCCTTAGGAGCTTCTCAAAGTAATCGATTGCACTGTAGTATGAGCCGTTCCTGTACTGGGAGACACCCCTCTTGAAGGTTACCGCATCGATATCCTTAACGTATGCGCTTGAGGGTGAGAAGAGGAGCAGGGTTATAAGGATAGCGGAGATGAAGCATCTATATCCTGACATCTACCCTTTCTCTTTCCCTTCTGAACACCTTTGAGTAGACAACCTTCCCCCTTGACCTCAACCTCAACCTGAACCTTTCAAAGCCCGATTCCATGAGAATCTGTCTTATCTCCTCACCCACGTTGAGGAGGTTTGACGGGGACTGGGGGAGGTCTAACGAGATGTTCAGGAAAGTTGGCTTGACCTTTGCACTTATCGAAAACCTTTCATGTTTGAGGTTGAACTCAAAGGTTTCCCCTTCAACGTGGGAGAACCCGTTTTGAGAGGTTCCTCTCTCCCCCTCCCTTCCTGAGGCTGTCTGTTCGCTGCGGCTCTGGGTCTGGATGCTGCCTGTAGGGTGGCTTTCCTGATCCCTTAACCCTCCCTTGTGAGCCTGCTCTGCTTCCTTCATTTTGGGTGGGGCTTTTATCTTGGTGTTCTCACGGTGATCTCTCGGAAGTTCGGGGTTTTCCTTTTGCTCCGGTCTCTTGCTTTTTGTTAGCCTTTTTGAAGTCCTCGGTTTTTCCTCGGGGAAGGCTTGAATTCCTCTCCTCTCTTTTGCCCTGCAATTCGGTTTCTCCTCTGCTCCGGATACAGTCTCCTCCCTTAGGGTCTTCTTCCTCTCCCCTCCCCCGATTTTTCTCTTGTTGGTCTGTACCGCAGGAGATGTGGTGGATTTTCCCTCCTCACGATGGGGCTTTTCGGGGAGGATATTTCCCGAACGGCTTTTGAGGGTTTTGCCCTCCGGAGCGTTCCGAAAACTCAATTTCAGCGGTCTGGC
>CAZIVU010000094.1:0-2809 GCA_964542865.1 uncultured bacterium
GTTTGCTATAATTCCTTCGGGAGATTCCCATGGCAAAGATAACATACCTGAGAATATCCGTAACCGACAGGTGCAACTTCCGCTGCAAGTACTGTATGCCTTCAGGGCTGAAGGAGTTTATCCCCCACAGCGAAATCCTTAGATACGAGGAGATCGTAACGATAGTAAAAGCCTTCTCCGAGTTCGGGGTGAACTCTGTCAGGATAACAGGGGGAGAGCCGTTGGTGAAGAGGCAGATAGAGAGCCTCATTGAACAGATTAGGGAAATTGAGGGGATTGAGGACGTATCGATAACGACGAACGGCTACAAGCTCAAGGAGATGGCTGAAAGGCTTAAAAAGTCCGGGCTTGACAGGGTTAACGTCAGCGTTGACTCCCTCAACAGGGAAAAGTTTGAGTTCATAACCGGCGTTGACGCCCTTGAAAGGGTAATTGAGGGGATAGAGGAAGCCGTCAAGCAAGGCCTCAACCCTGTGAAGGTAAATGCCGTTCTCATAAGGGGATTTAACGACGATGAGATTGAGGACTTCGTCCTATTCTCGGAAAGGTTCGGGGTTGATGTAAGGTTTATAGAGCTCATGCCCGTTGGAGGGAAGTTCTTCTCAAGGGAGCACTTCATCCCGGCATCCGAGATAAGGGAAAGGGTTGAGAAGCTCTTCGGGGAGCTTGAACCGGTCAGGGGAAAGGGGAACGGACCGGCAAAGCTCTTCAGGGTAAGGGGAACAGGTGCAAGAATAGGCTTTATAACGGCCGTCAGCGAGCACTTCTGCGACAGATGTAACCGCCTGAGGCTAACCTCAGATGGAAAGCTCAGGCTCTGCCTCATGAGGGATGAGGAGGTAGACCTTAAGTCCATCCTGAGGGGAGGAGGAGATTACCAGACACTGAAGGAAGCAATAGCCTCTGCCATATCAAGGAAGTCAAGGGTTAACGGGATAGATGCGCTGAGAAGCCTTGGCTGTGAGAGAAAGATGTTCACCATCGGAGGTTGAAGTGAGAACGATAGATGTCTCATCAAAGTTTGAAACGCTGAGGACGGCAAGGGCAAGGGGAAGGATAAAGCTATCCCCCGAAACTGTAAAGCTGATAAGGGAAAAGGGGATACCTAAGGGGGATGTTCTTGCCGCAACGCAGATTGCAGGGATGTGCGGGGCAAAGAAAACGGCAGAGCTCATCCCGTTCTGCCACCCAATCCCCATTGACCACATAGAGGTAAAGACAAACGTCGGGGAGGACTTCATAGAGGTTGAGGCTGAGGTAAGGGGGATATGGAGAACGGGCTATGAGGTTGAGGCTGTAATGGCTGTCAGCATAGCCCTTGTTAACATATACGATATGTGCAAGGCTTACGACAAGAACATGGTCATTGAGGATGTCAGGCTTGTAGAGAAGAGCGGGGGAAAGTCTGACTGGGCTGAGGACCTCAGAGGGGTGAAAGCTGCCGTTATAACGGTGAGCGATTCTGCATCAAGGGGGGAAAGGGTTGACAGGAGCGGAAGGGAGGCAAAGGAGATACTTGAGCGCTTTGGAGCTGAAGTTATTGGGTATGCGGTCGTCCCAGATGAGAAGGAGAGGATAAAGGAAGCCATAATGAAGTTTCAGGAGGCGGGAGCAAACCTCATAGTTACATCTGGGGGAACCGGGTTCAGCGCAAGGGATGTAACTCCAGAGGCAACGAAAGAGCTGATAGAGAAGGAGATGGTCGGGTTCAGTGAAGCGATGCACATACTCGGGATAAGGAACACCCCAAAGGCGATAATGTCAAGGGCAAAAGCGGGAGTGCTGAGTGAAAACTGTATCGTTATAAACCTTCCGGGAAGCACAAAGGGGGTAAGGGAAAACCTCAACATGTTTGCCCCCCTCCTTAAGCATGCCCTCAGGATGGCAAGGGGTGAGGGACATTAGGGTATCCATCTGCATCCTTGCAGGCGGAAAGAGCAGAAGGTTCGGAAAGGACAAGCTCTTCCAGCCGTTCAGGGGGAAATTTCTGATAGACAGCGTTATCAACTCCTCAAGCCTTTCCGACGATATCTTGGTTGTTGGAAAGCTGACTCCGAAGTTCTACCATCTAAAGGGTAGGGGCATAAGGTTTATCCCGGAAAGCTGTCCCGAGAGTGCATCCGTTTTCGGAATTGAGAAGGGGCTAAGGGCGGCAAGGTATGAGAGGGTTCTCTTCATTCCCGGAGACACTCCCCTGCTCAAAAGGGGCGTGGTTGAGGTTCTGCTGAGGGAGATTCCCCCATCGGCAATCTACAGGGGGAGTTTAATTCCCCTTCCGTGCCTCCTGTCAAAGGTTCACATCCTTGAAGTTGAAAGGCTCATGAGGGAGGGGAAGCTTGCAATCAGGGAGCTTCACGCAGAGATAGGGACAAAACCTGTCCCCTTCAAACTCCTTGAGCATATCGACTACGGGGGAAGCTCACTTAAAAACGTAAACACAAAGGAGGAGCTCATTGAAGCCATCAATCGATGAGATAGTTGAGAGGGTGAAGGAAAGGAGCAGTCCTGAAAACCTCGGGATGGTCCTTGTCCATGTGGGAGTTGTAAGGGGAACGTCAAGGACGGGAGAAAAGGTTGAGGGGATGAACCTTGAATGGGACAGGCAAACCCTTAAGAAGCTCGTTGAGGAGACAGAAAAGAGGGAAGGTATCGAGGCTGTTGAGGTCTGGATGAACGAGGGGAAGCTCAGCGTCGGCGAAACGATAATGGTCGTTGCCGTTGGGGGAAGGTTCAGAACCGACGTAATCCCGGCACTTGAGGAGCTTGTAAAGAGGGTCAAGGGGGAAGTTGTAAGGGAGATCGAGACTAA
>CAZIVU010000094.1:2909-4314 GCA_964542865.1 uncultured bacterium
CTAAAAGCTGAACTCCGCCTTAACCGTTCCCGCAACAATGTTATCGCTGCTGCCGTTCCCGTGGGGATTGATGATGTACTGAACGTCCGGCGTGATTGAGAGGTTTTCCGAAACCCTCAACCTGTAGTAAGCCTCAAGGTGCCACTCGGTATCATCGTTTTCAAGTTTATCGTTGGGGATGAGGGCGGCGATGCCGACCCCAAACGTGTCATCCTTCCTGCTCCCGATCAATCCCCGAACCGATGCACCTATGGAGTAGAACTGCTCAACCTCGTAAACCTCATCGTTAGCCCATGCAGCCCTTCCGAATATACCGATGTTGTCCGTTATCTTCTGGTCAAAGGATATGCCAAACCCGTATCCGTCGTCGGTTGACGGCTTCCTGTTCGGGTCATCCGTCACCTCTCCGATTTTTATGTGGTCTGCCGAGTCGTTCCAGAGGTAGAGCCTGTAGTTCCCGGGAAGGCCTCCAAATTCGGGGGAAATGGTAAGCTGAACTGCGTAAAACGGCATATCAAGAACATCGTCGTATATGCTCTTATCCTCTACGTACCACTCACTCCCGCTCCAAGTTATGCCTCCCTTATCGTTGCTCTGAACAACTCCGGAGAGGCTCAGGCTATCCGTCAGGTTTAACGTGAAGCCTACCATCGGCGCAAATATGTCCTCCCCATCAAGTATCGGGTTGTTAACAAAGGGTTTGCCGACAAACTGTTCAACTTCGCTGTTCGCATACTCGTTATCATCAACCATTATGAAGGGTTCGGTTTTCCCGATAACGAGGGAGAGCCTTCCATCAAGGAAATCCTGAGTGTAGTAAGCCTCAAGGAGCCTGAACCCGTCGCTGCCGGGGTTATCATCCGCAAGTGTGTTAAGGTTTGCGTAGAGGGCATCAGCTACGCCGTTCCCATCTGCACCGTTCCCCTGACCTGCGTGGAGCCGCATGTAGAAATGGCCGTTCTCTGCCGGCTTAAACGTGAGCTCAATGTCTGCGATGTAGCCGGTTCCCGAAGGGTTTGAGTAATCCTTACCTTCAATTTCACCGACCGAAGCCCCCTGATAGTAAAGAACCGCATCACCGTGAAGCTCAAAGGCATCAAGCCTCTTCTTTATATCCCTTACCTCCTGAGCAACCTCCTCTTCGCTCTCTCTCTTCTCCTTCAGCATCTTCTCAAGTCGCTCAACCCTCTGTTTCAAAATCTGAATTTCCCTCTCAAGGTCTTCATCCGCCCCGACGGCGGGAAGGGAACTCATGAGAGCAAGGGCTGGAACAAGAGCAAGAACCTTCCTCATCGAACACCTCCCCTGAACAGTAGTGATTGCACCTTTTGCATTTAGACGGTTCTGACTTGAGAGCTTTGATAAGCAACACGGCAGAGAAAAGCAGAACCGCCACAACTATCAG
>CAZIVU010000095.1:0-4226 GCA_964542865.1 uncultured bacterium
CTGAGGGTTTAAGTCCCCATCTCCCACGAGTTCAGGTACTCAACCTGCTCATCGGTGAGCGTGTCTATCTCAATTCCGAGGGCTTTCAGCTTCAGATCAGCAACTGACCTGTCTATATCCTCCGGAACAACGTAAACGTCCGGCTTCATCCCTTTTCCCTTCCTCACGAGGAACTCGGCAGAAAGCGCTTGATTTGCAAAGCTCATGTCCATAACGGATGCCGGATGTCCCTCAGCCGAGGCAAGGTTTATGAGCCTTCCCTCCCCTAAAAGGTATATCCTCTTTCCGTTCCTCAGCGTGTACTCATCAACGAAAGGCCTTATCCTCCTTTTCTCAACAGAAAGCCTTTCAAGGGCCGGGATGTCTATCTCAACGTTGAAGTGCCCGGAGTTCGAGACAATTGCCCCATCCTTCATGTTTAGGAAGTGCTCCTCCCTTATGACGTTGATGTTTCCCGTGACCGTGCAGAATATATCTCCCTCTTTTGAGGCTTCGGACATCGGCATAACCCTGAAACCGTCCATCCTTGCCTCTATCGCCTTTATCGGGTCAACCTCCGTTACGATGACATCGGCTCCCATCCCCTTTGCCCTCATTGCAAGCCCCTTCCCGCACCATCCGTAGCCTGCAACGACAAATATCGAGCCTGCAATGAGCCTGTTCGTTGCCCTCACAATCCCGTCAACCGTTGACTGCCCGGTCCCGTACCTGTTGTCAAAGAGGTGCTTGGTCATCGCCTCGTTGACGGCTATGACGGGGTACTTCAAAGCCCCGTCCTTTGCCATAGCCCTGAGCCTTATAACCCCCGTCGTTGTCTCCTCCGTCCCGCCGATAACGTTTTCTATGATGTCCCGGTGCTTCATGTGGATGGTAGATATAAGGTCGGCACCGTCATCCATGGTTATGTTCGGCCTTTTCGATATGACCGATTCGATGTGGCTGTAGTAGGTCTCCTCATCCTCCCCCTTTACGGCAAAGACCGGTATATCGTAGAACTTAACAAGTGCAGCAGCAACGTCATCCTGAGTTGACAGGGGGTTTGATGCGCACAGGAAAACCTCGGCTCCCCCGTCCTTCAGGGTTCTCATAAGGTTTGCCGTCTCCGTCGTAACGTGAAGGCATGCACCTATCCTTACGCCTTTAAGGGGCTTCTCCCTCTCAAACCTCTCCCTTATGTTCCTCCTGAGAACGGGCATGTCCATCTCAGCCCACTCGATCCTCCTCCTTCCCTCTTCAGCAAGCGAAAGGTCCTTAACGTGGAACTCCATTTCACCTCCTCAAAAGCTTCCTTATAGCCCTGTAGATTTCGGGGAGCTTCCTGAGGATGACAACCTCTTTCCTCCACTCCTCTATGGGAACGGCCGGGATGCCCCCGTAGGTTCCCGGTTTCCTTATGCTCCCGGCAATCCCCGACTTTGCGGCAACCGTTACGTTATCGGCTATCTCAATGTGACCTGCAACGCCAACCTGACCTGCAAGCGTGACGTTGCTCCCTATGTTGGTGCTTCCAGAAATCCCAACCTGAGAGACTATGAAGCAGTTTTCTCCTATTTTAACGTTGTGCCCTATCTGGACGAGGTTGTCGATTTTAGTCCCGCTTCCGATAACAGTGTCCCCTATGGTTCCCCTGTCCACCGTCGCGTTCGAGCCGATCTCAACGAAGTCCCCTATCCTCACCGAGCCAACCTGAGGAACCTTCTCAACCTTCCCGCTCTCCCTGCTGTAGGCATATCCAAATCCGTCCGAGCCGATTACTGCCCCGGAGTGGATCCTCACAAACTCCCCAATCCTTACCCCTCCGTAGACCGTAACGTTCGGGAATATAACCGTTCCTTTCCCGATGAAGCAGTTCTCCCCTATGTAAACGTTGGGGAAAACCTTTACCTCATCATCAATCACTGTGTTATCGCCGATGAAGGCGTTCTCCCCGATGTAAACGTCCCTTCCGATCCTTGCGCTTTCTGAAACCACAGCCCTGTCCGATATCCCGGGAGGTGGCAACTTTTCAGGATAGAAGATCCTAAGAACCCTTGCAAAGGCTACGTATGGTTCCCTGCAGATGAGCTGGGTTATGTTAACGTCAAGCTTTTCTCCCGAAATGATTGCAGATGCCCGTGTTCTCTTCAGGAACTTCCTGTACTTTGGATTTGTGAGGAACGTTAAGTCCCCTTCGCCAGCACTCTGTATCTCGGAGATTCCCCTTATCCTTACCTCCGGGTCCCCCTCAAGCTGGCAGTTGAGAATCTCCGAGAGCTCCCTTGCGGTATACTCCATTACTTGACCTGACTGTCGTATATCTTGATTATCTTGTCGGTGATGTCGTACTTCGGGTCAGCGGATATTATGCCAGCCTCGTTCTTCTCAAGGATTATGGGAATCTTGTTCTCCTTCCTGTAGTTTGAGATGACCTTCACGACATCGTTTATTATCTGATACGTGTACTGCCTCTCAAGGTTTGCTATGTCTGCCCTGCTGTCCTGCTGGAACCTCTGAAGGTCCCTTATCTTCTGCTGGAGCTGGTTCTCCTTCTCAGCCTTTGCCTTCTGGCTGAGAACGGGGTTTGAGAGCTCCTTCTTGAGCTTCTCTATCTCCTGCTGCATCCTCTTGGCTTTCTCCTGAACCTCCCTTACCTTTGATTCAAGGATACTCTTCGCCTGCTTCCCTTTTGCCGACTCGTTAAGGATCTTCTGCATGTTTACGTAGTAGACCTCAAACCCGGCAGCCCTTGAAACCCCGAAAAGGGAAAATAGAAACAACGTTAAGATGGCAAGCTTCCTCATGCTTTCCTCCGTCTATTAAAAGTATGAACCCATTCCGAAGTGCCACTCCGATGGCTTCTCTCCGCTCTTCCTGTCAAGCTTGAATCCCCAGTCAAACCTTATGGGACCCATAGGAGTCAAAACCCTTATGCCTATTCCGGCTCCCTCCCTCAGGTCTCCGAGGTTAACCGTATCCCACCATCCGGCACCAACATCAAGGAACGCAATAACCCTGAGCATCTTCATAACATCATAACCAAACTCAAGGTTCATTATAAACTCCCTGTTTGCACCTTCGGGGTCACCGTGACTATCCTTGGGACCGGCTTCACCCCACTTGAATCCCCTCACGGAGCTGTCCCCTCCAACGTAGAACCTGTAATCTATGGGAACCCTCTTCGTCCCCCCAAGTGCATCGGCGTACCCCAACCTCGTGTGAACCGACGCAACGAACGGAAGGTTGATGTCAACGGGAAGGTTGTTAAGGTTGTAGTAGTAGGAGTAGTCTGCAACGATGCTGTAGAAGTTCTCATCACCCGCAAACTCGCTCCCGGCAAGCTTAACCCTCAGCGAAGCGTATGAGCCTTTGTGGGGAAGAAACCTGTTGTCCCTCAAGTCCCTCGTTATTGAACCGAAGACAAGCCCGATGTTCTCCGTCCCCTCCTCATCCTTCACGATTGATGGAGCATCCTCCTCAATATCCGTAATTCTGTTCCTCTCAAAGGAGTAGCCTATGCCGACCGACCAGTCCTCCCAGATCCTCCTGTTTACACCGACGGAGAACCCGACTTTGTGGGATGTGTAGGTGAAGTACTCGTTCCTGTGGTTGTAGATGGAGAGGTTGAGCGTCTGGGGCTTGTTTAGCCACCACCTGTGAGCATAGTTAAGGTCAAGGTAGGCAACCCTTGAGCCGAGCTGAACGGATGCTGAACCGGAATCCCCTGTTCCAAAAAGGTTGCCCTTGCTGACAGATACCATCCCCACCAGCTTGGAGACGGAGCTGTAACCTGCTCCTATTGAGAACATGCCCGTCAACCTTTCCGCAACGTCAACGTCAACGTCAACCCTGTTCCCGGTTATCTTCGGCTTCACGTTGACGTTCTCGAAGTAACCTGTATTGAACAGCCTCCTTACCGACCTTTCAAGCCTTACGGTGTTGAATATGCCCGTTTCGTAAAGGTCAAGCTCTCTCCTTATTGTCCTGTCCCTCGTTGCCACGTTTCCCTTTATGTTTATGTTCCTGACATAAGCCCTCTCCCCCTCAAATATGTTAAACGTTACATCTGCCACGTGCTCCTTCCTGTTTATGGATATCTTCGGGTCAACCCTTGTAAATATGAAGCCGAGCTCCATGTACTTCTTCTCAATCCTGTCAGCAAGCTCGTTTACAAGGTCCTGATTGTACCTTTTCCCCTTCCTGACCCTCTTCGAAAGCTTCCTTAGCTCCCTCTTGGTGAACAGGTTGTT
>CAZIVU010000096.1:0-4218 GCA_964542865.1 uncultured bacterium
AGATTTCAACAATTCTTGCTCCTTCACGGTCAACATCAAGGACAAGGTACCTTGACTCAATTCCGAGGGAGTCGAAGACGTTGCACATTGCCCTCCCTATATCGTCAAAGTTCCTGTCTGCAAGCGCCCCTATACAGCTTCCCGCCCCCGAGAGGTAGACCGCATAGGCTCCGGCTCTGTACCCTTCGGACAGTATCTCCCAGAACGATGGTATCAGGTCACACCTGTACGGCTGATGGACCCTGTCCTTTACAGCCTCCTTTAAAAGCCCGAAATCCCTCTTCTGCAGGGCTCCTAAGAGGAGTGCAACCCTCTGGATGTTGAACGTTACGTCCTCCTTGCTGTAGCTTTCCGGGAGAACGGACCTTGACTCCTGCGTTGATAGGAAGAGCTCGGGGACAACAATGACAACCTTCAGCTCCTCGGGAAAGTCAAGCTTCACGTATGAGAGGTCCCCGTTCGTTGCCGCTATTACAAAGCCTCCCGTATATGCGGGAAGGACGTTGTCCGGGTGGGGTTCAAACTTGAAGGCTATGTCTATGACCTCCGGGAGTGAGAGCTTCTTCCCCGACAGCTTTTCGGCTGCAAGGATACCTCCAACTATGGCGGTTGCGGAGCTTCCGAGCCCCCTTCCGAGTGGGATCCTGTTCAGCTGGTGAAGCTCTATCGGTTGGTCAAACCCTATATACTTGCAGGCACTCCTGTAGGACTTTATAAAGAGGTTTGATTCATCAATTGCAAGGCTTTCCTCACCCTCTCCCCTTATCTCAACTATGTAGGAGCCGGAAGGCTTTACCGTGAACTCGTTGTAAAGCTTGAGGGCAAGCCCGAGCGCGTCAAATCCCGGACCAAGGTTGCTCGTTGATGCTGGAACAAGAACTTTAAACACTTTATCCTCCCTACCTCTCGTATTCTAACTTTACGTTCGGTTCGGGTGCGGGAAGCGTTTCTGCAGGTTTTGATATCTCAAACCTGCCGCTCTCTATCCACCCCTTCAGAATTTCGGCAATCTCCCTTGCCTTGTAGTATGAGGACATGGGGGATGTCTGAACCCTCTTCCCCTCAACCTCAATCCATCCCCTTCTGAGCTCCGCATAGCTCACGTATGTTAAGGGCTTGTCGTTTCCTGACGGGTAATCGCTTGAGTAGTCAATAACGGGTGCAAATATCTCCGAGTCCTTTACGGATGTGTAGAGCGCAATCCTCTCGTTCAGTATGGGGATGGGAATGCCTATGCCCACAAAGAGGGAGACGCCGTACCCGACGATGGAGGCTGCCCTTATGAACTCCGTTGACATCTGCTTCATGTCGCCAACTGCCATTATCGTTCCCGCTCCCTCCATAGGCTGCCCCTTCCTGCTTCGCTTTACGGAGAATGGGGAGTGCTGCGTCCCGTGGAAGGCGATGTATCCAATTCCCCCTCCGAGGAAGATCCTCGTTCCGATGCCTATCGTTTCAAAGAACGGGTCGTTCATCAGGGGGCTGAGCTGCCCTGCTGAGGAGTAGGTTGCATTTCCCATGTTCGGCTTCAGCGTTCCCATGTAGGTGTATATCGTTCGCGATGACCTGTTCACTGCAACGTTGTAGTTCTGGTAGCAGTTTCTCGGGTTGCAAAGTATTGCATCCCTTACGGTCTTTATGTTTATAATCTTCCTTATCTCCCTTCGCGGGTAGCAGTCCGTTCCGTAGCCGTATGCCTCAAGCTCTATATCCTCTCCGGCTATAAGCTCCTCTATTACGTGCCCCCCTCCATACTCGAACTTTCCCGGGTAGACCTCATTCCTCGGGTCGTTTTCAGGCAGGGCTGATGCTCCAAGGTATATATCAACCGCTGCGATGGCTCCGTATGCAGGAACCCCGTTGAGGTAGACCTCCTCCATCTTCATCTTCGGCTTTGTGTGTCCCACATTTATGAAGGCACCTGATGAGCACATGGCTCCGAAGGTTCCCGTTGTTACAACGTCAACTTCCTCAGCCGCCCTGACAATCCCCCTCTCCTCGACGATCTCTATCATCTCCTCAGCCGTGACAACCACGGCTTCGCCTTTCCTTATCCTCTCGTTTATCTCCTCATAGGTCTTGTTCACCCTGAGCTGTTCCATCAAACTACCTCTTGGTCAAGGGTCTCCTTCTTCAGGGAAAGTATAAGGTTTTTAAAAGCGGTGTGCTCCTTTTTCAGCAAGCTGTAAACCTCTTTTGCAACCTGCTGGTTGTAGGTGTGGGATGTCAGGTTTCTTGCCTCAAGCAGTGAAAGCCATCTCTTCTCATCATCTATCCAGCCGAGCCTGTAGGCTAACTTTATGCAGCTGCGGGCTGAATTGCACTTCCCCGCCCCCAGGATCTCTGCAAACCTTTTTACCGTTTTCCACGAGAGCTCAAATGTAAACTCAAACCTCTGGATGGCAGCATCGATAACGATATCAGCCACGTCAACCTTCAGCTCCAGAGCCTCCTTTAGCCTCTCATAGGCATTCTCAAGCGATTTAAGTCTTTCCCTTAACTCCTCTTCCATCGTAAAGGATCACTCCTTTCCTTCTAATGTATCGGGCAAAGCTGTCCGAGACCCTCTTCACATCTACCAGATCAAAGCTCTTCAGGGTTGGAAGGCTGTCAAGTTTCTCCCTTATCATTGCCATTGTTGAAAGGGGGATTTTCTCCTTCCACTCGATGGCAACGTCAAAGTCCGAACGGGGATTAGCCCTTCCTTCAGCCCTTGAGCCGAACAGGTAAACCGTTGCATCCGGAAGGTACTCCGAAACGACCCTTGCAATGCCTTCAAGTATCTCCCTGTCGCTCAGCGGTTTAACCTCCATTTTGTTCTCCGCCGACGGGTTCCGCTATGAGGTCAACGCTGCTCGCAAGCCCTTTAACCTCGGCTTTTACAATCTCCCCCGGCTTGAAGTCTCCCCTGAGGTATACGATGCCGTCAACCTCATATGCGCTCCTGTAGCTCCTTGCCTCACAGTAACCTTTCATATCCTCAGATTTTACATCAACGATTAGTTCAAGTTCCCTTCCTATGAGCCTTTCATTTCTCCTCTCGTGGATTGAGTGCTGGATGCTCTCGGCAAATTCAAGCCTTTCCTCTTTCAGCTCTTCAGGAAGGTCGCCCAATCTGAACGCTGCCGTTCCCTCCTCCCTTGAGTACCTGAAAAAGCCCGCCCAGTCAAACTCCGCCTCCTCAAGGAATCGGCAGAGCTTTTCAAAGTCCTCCTTCTCCTCCGACGGGAAGCCGACGATAAACGTTGTCCTTATCGCTATATCGGGAATTTTCCTCCTCAGCTTCTCAACAAGCTCCCTCGCCTGCTTTTCTCCGTACCTTCTTCCCATCGAGGACAGAACCCTATCGCTTATGTGCTGGAGCGGAACGTCTATGTAGTGGAGAACCTTTTCTGAGCCTGCAATGAAGTCTATCAGGGAGTCGGTTATGTGGGAAGGGTAGGTGTACATAAGCCTTATCCACTCTATTCCGTCAATTCTCTCAAGCTCCTCAAGGAGCCTGACGGTTCCATCCCTCACCCCCCTGTCGTGAAGGTATGCCGTTGTGTCCTGTGCTATCACGTAGAGCTCCCTGACTCCCCTTTCTGCCAGTGCCCTTGCCTCCTCAACAACCTCCTCAATGGTCCTGCTCTTCAGCCTTCCCCTGATCAGGGGTATGGCACAGTAGGTGCAGTTGTTTGAGCAGCCCTCCGACACCTTCAGGTAGGCTATGTGGGAAGGCGTGAGTATATCCCTTAAAAGGTGAGTTTTCCCTGACTTCGGCTTTCTTTTGAGAATCCTCTCAACGCAGCTCTCTATCTCATCAACGCCTATAAATGTGTCAACTTCTGGGAGCTCCCTCCTGAGCTCCTCCCTGTACCTTGAGTATAGGCAGCCTGCAACGACAACCCTCTTCTTCGGGTCTTTCTCCTTCTCCTCAACGGCTGCGAGGATTTCGTCTATGGACTCCTCCTTTGCAGGCTTAATGAAACCGCAGGTGTTTACGATGATTACGTCTGCATCGCTCGGGTTTCTGACGAACTCAACATCACCCGTAGCCCTCAGCATCCCGACCATCCGCTCCGTATCAACCAGATTCTTCGGGCATCCAAGGCTTATTACGGCAATTCTCTTCAAGCTCCACCTCATCCGTTAACTGTAAACTTATACCTCGACCAATTTTATAAAAGCGGCTCTATTTAGAGCAATGAAAAAGACAGTATGTTATAATTTTGTCAA
>CAZIVU010000097.1:0-4212 GCA_964542865.1 uncultured bacterium
TTGAACCCCCGACCTCTTGGTCCCGAACCAAGCGCGCTACCAGGCTGCGCCATGCTCCGCAGGGTGAAATTTATGCAAACTCCGTTTTCGGACAACGGGATTTTAATATAATTTCGCCGGAGATGTAATGGAAAAGAGAAAGCCCTCACTTCTTCAGCTCTCCCTTGCCTACCTCGTCCTCGGTCTTACGGCTTACGGCGCCGTTATGCTTCAGGAGATAAGGTCAACCATCATCGGGAGGGGATGGCTCAGCGAGGAGGAGTTTGAGGAGGGGCTTGCAATGGTACAGCTCTACCCGGGACCGATAATGTTTAACCTTGCCACCTATGCCGCTTACCGTATAAGGGGGTTCGTGGCTGCCCTCATCGGAACAGTTCTCTTCGTTCTTCCCTCCTATCTCCTCATGGTCTTCATATCGTTCCTCTACTTCGAGTACAGGAGCGTTGGATGGGTGAGCTCCCTCTTCCCACCCCTTGAGGCTATGGTTGTCGGTGTCCTCCTCCACATCCTGATAGATTTTCTGAAGAGGTTCGTCGGGAGCGGAAGGGCTGCCGTTGTATCCGCTCTCTCCTTCGTTCTCCTCGTCTACAACGTAAATGCCGTTCTCATAGTTCTCCTTGCCATCCTTTACGGTGTCCTTTTCCTTGAGGGGAAGGGGAAGGGGGATTTAGCCTACGTCCCCCTTCCCGGGAGCAAATGGTGGCGCTTTGCCGCAATCTTCTTCCTCGCCCTTGTACTCCTTTCCCTCTTCATCACCGGTATCTACTGCGGTTCACAGTCCTGCAAGCTCCTTCTCTCCATGCTCAAGGTTGGCTCCATCGCCTTCGGGAACGGGATTACAATCATCCCCCTCATCCAGCAGGAGATAACGCGCCACCACTGGCTTACGCTCAGGGAGTTCGCCGACGGTATCGCTTTTGGCCAGATAACGCCGGGTCCGATACTCATAACGGCGACGTTCATAGGCTACAAGGTTTCGGGTATCTTAGGGAGCCTCCTCTCCACCTTCGGGATTTTCTTCCCCTCCTTCTTCTACACGCTTGCCGTAACGGAGGTTTACCTCAAAGTTGTAAGGTTCCAGCCCGTTCAGAAGGCGCTGAAGGGCATACTTGCATCGTTTACGGGGATGCTCGCATATGCAGTCCTCAGCATGGGGAGGATAGGTCTTGTCAGCCCTGCCTCGTTCGTCTGGGCTGCCGGCTCCCTCATAGCTGTAAGGTACTACAGGGTTAACGTTCTCTGGGTGTTTCTTTCCGGGATTGCCTTTGAGCTTCTTCTCTTCCTCCTCGGCATCCACCTTTTCAGCTGAGCATATATTTAGCTCCGTAAGGAGAGGCTATGGGATTGTTTCTGAAGAGCTTTGATGATGTTAGAAGGTTCGTTGAGGAGGAGAGAAGAAGGGGGAAGAGCATAGTTTTTACGAACGGCTGTTTCGATATACTCCACGCAGGGCACGTTGACTACCTTGAAAGGGCAAAGTCCTTCGGGGATATCCTCATAGTCGGTGTCAACAGCGATGCCTCGATAAGGAGGATAAAGGGGGATAAAAGGCCAATACTCCCTCAGGAGATGAGGGTCAGGGTTCTCTTAGGGCTCAGGTGCGTTGATGCGGTTTCTGTGTTTGATGAGGATACCCCCTATGAGCTGATAAGGGCTGTTGAGCCTGACGTTCTTGTTAAGGGGGCTGACTGGAGGCTTGAGGACATCGTCGGGAGGGAGTTTGCAGGGAGGGTTGAGAGGATTCCCTTCTCCTACAACGTATCAACGAGCGCAATTGTTGATAAAATTCTCAAAACTTATGGAAAAGATAGATAAAATTGATGGATAAGCTCCGAAAAGTCCAATTAGATACAAGCACCCCTTTATCTTCGGGGGGAATGAACCAGCAGCTTTTATCCCCCAACGCGGAGCCGCTAAAACCTTTATCCTGCTTGCAGTTTCCTGCTTTGATTTTGACCTTTCAGCAGCCTATAATGGGTAGAAAGAACATCAGGAGGGAAGAATGGAGCAGACCATTCCCGAATCAACCCTTGACTTCTTCGAGGGGGATGAGCTAAGAGCAAGGGTTTTCATAGAGAAGTACGCACTTAAAAGCCTCGATATGGAGATAATTGAGGGAACTCCCGAAAAGATGTGGGATAGGGTCTCAAAGGCTATCTCATCCGTTGAGAGGAGGGAGAAGAGGAAGGAGTGGAGAAGGAAGTTCTACGAGATACTTGAGGATTTCAAGTTCGTTCCAGGCGGAAGGATACTTGCAACTGCCGGAGACCCGTACAGGAGGAAAACCCCCTTCAACTGCTACGTTTCGGCGATAAGGGATGACAGCATAGAGGCTATATTCAGAGCCCTTTACGAATCCGCAAGGACTTACTCGTGGGGAGGCGGATGGGGAACGGATATATCCGTTCTCAGACCGAGGGGAGCCGTTGTCCACAACGCTGCAAGCAGGTCAACGGGAGCCGTCTCCTTCATGAACCTCTTTTCTGAGGTTACGGGGACTATCGGTCAGGACGGAAGGCGCGGGGCGCTCATGCTCATGATAAGGGTTGACCATCCCGATGCCCCGGAGTTCGTTACCGTCAAGAACGACCCTGAGAGGAGAAACGTAAGGTTTGCGAACATCTCCCTGAAGATAACCGATGAGTTCATGAGAGCCGTTGAGAGGGATGAGGAGTTTACTCTCTGGTTTGAGAACGACGTTGTGGGAAGGGTTGAGAGGAGGATAAGGGCTAAAGACCTGTGGGACAAGATAGTTAACAATGCCTGGGCTTCTGCAGAGCCCGGCGTCCTCTTCTGGGACAGGATAAAGAGGGAAAGCCCTTCTGAGTACTTTGCTCCTCTCATTGCAACGAACCCCTGCGGGGAGATTCCCCTTGAGGATGGGGGAGCCTGCTGTCTGGGTTCCGTGAACCTTACAAGGTTCGTTAAGAACCCGTTTACCCCCGATGCGTGCGTTGACTGGGAGAACCTTGAGACCGTGATAAGGAGGGCTGTAAGGTTCCTCGATAACGTCGTTGAGTACAGCCTCGACAGGCAGCCCCTTGAGATTCAGAGGGAGGCTGCAAAGAGGGGAAGGAGGATAGGCCTCGGGGTCATGGGGCTTGCCGACATGCTGATAATGCTCGGGATTAAGTACGATTCGCAGGATGCCCTCATCTTCCTCGACGGCTTCTTTGACAGGTTCAAGAACATTGCTTATCAGGAGTCTGCAAGGATTGCGCAGGAGAAGGGACCTTTTGAGGCTTTTGACCTTGAGAAGCACATGAAGAACCCGTTTGTTGGAAGGCTGTGGCAGGAGACGAAGGAGATGATAAAGAGCCACGGCTTGAGGAACGTTACGCTCCTGTCGATAGCCCCCACGGGTTCGATATCGACGATGGCCGGCGTGACGGGTGGCATCGAGCCCGTCTTTGCGTTCAGCTACATAAGGCGTTCGGAGTCCCTATCAAAGAAGGAGTTCAAGGTTTACCATCCCCTCGTTAAGAGGTACATGGAGCTTACGGGGATAGAGAGCGAGGATGAGCTCCCCGAGTACTTCGTAACCGCCCACCAGATAGACCCCTACTACAGGGTTAAGCTTCAGGGTGTTGTCCAGAACCACATCGACAACGCAATAAGCTCAACGATTAACCTTCCAAAGGATACGCCACCTCAGGTAATATCCGACATCTACTTTGAGGCGTGGAAGGCAGGATGCAAGGGGATAACGGTTTACAGGGACGGCTCAAGGGAGGGTATCCTCATAACGGAGGAGAAGCCCAAGTCAACGAGGAAGAGGGACTTCAGCGAGGAGATATTCCTTGAGGCAAAGAGGATAAAGCTTCAGACCCCAAGGGGTTCGATGTACCTGATGGCATCCTTTGACAATGAAAATCAGGTGAGGGAGGTCTTCGTTCAGATTGGGAAGTCCGGAGCCGATGAGAAGGCGGATGCTGAGGCTATAGGAAGGCTTATAAGCCTCTACCTTCAGAACGACGGCAACCCCTGGGAGGTCGTTAAGACGCTTGAGGGCATTCAGGGAAGGGATATAGCATGGTTTAAGGGGATAAAGATTTACTCAATTCCCGATGCCATTGCGAAGGGCTTGAAGTTCATCCTTGAAGGGGAGTTTGAACCCAAGAAGCTTTCCGAAACCGACAAGTTTGACGTCTGTCCGATGTGCGGAGAGAGGGCGCTGATCAGGGAGAACGGCTGTTTGAGGTGTCTGAGCTG
>CAZIVU010000098.1:0-4174 GCA_964542865.1 uncultured bacterium
CGCCTGCAAGCTGGCAGAGGTAGATGGGGTTTTCCTCAAGGAGCTTGAGAATCCTTATCCTCGTCTCATCCCCGAGTATCCTTAAAGCCTCAATGAACTTCCTGTCCATCTTCAGAAAAGACCCCCTGCTGTTTTCGGAGAGAGGAGGAAGTTGGCGTCCATCCTTGCCACCTAAAGCTTATACCAGTCTTCCTCAAGCGGTTTTAATTTCCTGTCAAGCTCCTCAACCTTTAGACCTGCAACGATGTAGACAAGCGTAAGGGCACCGTAAAGGTAAGCCTGAATGAGATCTCCGAGGACGTTGAAGAGCATAAGGGGAACGGGAACGATTATCCCGGTGAGGAGAACGAGCATGGCAATTATGAGGTCCCACCCGAGCATGTTCCCGAAAAGCCTTATCGTAAGTGACATTATCCTGCCGAACTCACCCGCAATGTTTAGGGGAAGGAGTATGGGGTTCGGCTCTATGAACTTCTTGAGGTATCCGATCCCGTAAAACTTCATCCCGTAGTAGTAGGTCGAGAGAAACACGACAGTTGAAAGGCCTGCAACGGCGTTAAGGTCTCCGGTCGGCGTTGAGAACGGTGGAACCATCCCGACAAGGTTTGAGAAGGCAACAAACAGCCACATCGTGGCTATGAAGTTGAAGAAGAGGGAGACGGGCATCCTCGAAAAGTCCCTTATCTGCCTTGCAATTGCAACGATGAGCGTCTCTATGAAGAGCTGCCTGAGGCTGGGATTCCTGACGGACATGTTCCTCGTGAAGAAGAGGGAGAAGATAACGCAGAGGAGCATCGCAACCCACGTTGTTACAACCACTTCGGTTATTGAGAGGTCGATCCTGTGGCCGAGCAGGGTTACCGTGCCGATCCTGATGATTTCCGTTTTTGCGATGCTGACCATCCCGGCTCCTTTTCTGATGATATAAAAGTAGCCTTGAAAAGTAAAGCTGATGAGTTAACTTAATAGTCAGAAAGCCAGAAGGAGGAAGCGTGATAGAGAAACTTCAGGAGCTTAAAGGTGAGCTTAATAGGGTAAGGGAGAGATTTCAGGAGATAAGGGGGTATTTTTGACATTGAGGGGCTGAAGTCAAGGCTTGCCGAGATAGAGAGGGAGATGTCATCTCCCGACTTCTGGAACGACCAGTCAAAAGCCCAGAAGGTATCAAAGGAAGGGACAAGGATTGAGAGCGAGCTTAAGTCGTGGCAGTCCCTTGAAGGGATGATTGATGATGCGGAAACGCTCCTCCTCATGGCCGAGGAGGAGAACGAGCCGTCCCTCCTTGAGGAGGCTGAAAGCAACATCAGGAAGATAGAGAAGAGGCTTTCGGAGCTTGAGGTTAAAGCCCTTCTCTCAGAAGAGCTTGACAGGAACAACGCAATAGTAACAATCCACGCAGGTGCGGGGGGAACGGAGTCGTGCGACTGGGCAAGCATGCTCATGAGGATGTACCTCAGGTGGGCTGAGAAGAAGGGTTTTGAAACGGAGATCCTTGACATTCAGGAGAACGAGGAAGCGGGGATCAAGAGCGCAACGATCCTCGTGAAGGGAAACTACGCCTACGGCCTCCTCAAGGCTGAACACGGAACCCACAGGCTCGTGAGGATATCTCCCTTTGACGCAAACGCAAGGAGGCACACCTCCTTCTGCGGGGTTATCGTCGTTCCCGAGATTGAGGATGAGGTTGAGGTTGAGATAAAGGATGAGGATATAAGGGTTGACACCTACAGGGCATCCGGCGCCGGAGGACAGCACGTAAACAAGACGGACTCAGCCGTGAGGATTACCCACATCCCGACGGGTATCGTTGTTACCTGCCAGAGCGAGAGGTCCCAGATACAGAACAGGCAGAGGGCGATGAAAATCCTCAGGGCAAGGCTATACGAGCTTGAGAGGAGGAAGAGGGAGGAGAAGATCTCAAAGGCAAGGGGGGAACACAAGGAGATAGCCTGGGGAAACCAGATAAGGTCATACGTGTTCCAGCCCTACCAGCTGATAAAGGACCACAGGACGGGGACAGAGACATCAAACATCTCCTCCGTTATGGATGGGGATATAGACCCGTTCATAGAGAGCTATTTAAAGAGCAGGGCAAGGGAGGAGGTCCGTCAGTAAAATCAGCATCTGATAAAATTAAGAAAATCTAATTGAGGTGCCGATGAACTACCCTCAGATAAAGCCATACCTCAACCTCGCTGTCGGAAAGTTCAAAACCAACTTCCTGAGCAAGGAGCCCTGCCCCACGCTCTTTGAGAAGGAGAAGAACCTTAACGAGCTTTTCAACACAATCGGAAAGGCGATAGTAAAGCTCTTCAGCCTTGAAGGAAGGGAGCTTATGGAAGCTTGCTACAGGCTTGGGGAGCTTCACTACAGGATGAGGATACCTTTCTCAAGGCTTTTTGCAGGTTTCAACTTCATAAAGCTAAACCTCTACTCCCTCCTCGCTGAGGATGACAAGCTCGACCCACTATTTGAGAAGATAGAGTCAAAGTTCCTGAAGATAACGGACTTCATTGCAAAGGGCTACATAGACCTGATCCTGAAAGAGTTTACCGACTACTTTTCAAGCCTTGACGTAAAGGACAGGGTCATCATCTACCACAAGGAGTGGCTTGAGGAGCTCTTGAGGTCGGCAAAGGATCAGAAACCCTTTGAATTTGAAAGGTGCAGGCTCGGTGAGTGGATGGAGAGCGACGAGTTCAGCCTTATGTGCGTCAGCAATCCTGACCTCTGCAGGAGGATAGGGAAGACCCACTCCGCCCTCCACAGGGATGCAAAGGCTTTCTACCAGCTCTTCACGGGGGAAAACTTCTTTGAAGCACTCCTCGTGTTCAAAACGCTCGTTATGCTCTCCTACAAGTTAACCGGAGACCTCCAGACGCTCTTTACAAAGTTCGGCTCAGGAAAGGAGAGGAACCTCCTCAAGTTCGCCGAAAAGCTATCGGGAAAGGAGAGGTTCTTCATCGCAAAGTTCAACCCGAAAAACCTCAAGATGGTGAACAGGGTCTACGGGAATGAGGCTGGAGACAGGATACTCGAAACGGTGGAGGAGGTTGTAAAGGAAACCCTGAAGGGGACTCCATCCATATCGGTCAGGGGGAACTCGGGGGAGATTATCACGCTGATAAAGAGCGCCGACAGGGAGAGGGTCATCAACGATATCATGAAGGCAAAGTGGAGGATTGAGTCAAAGGAGATTGAACCGATCGGAATATTCCCGAAACTTAACGTCGTCGGCGTTGAAGTTGCGGGCAGGATGACTTCTGAAACCGTAAGGGACCTTTTCAACTACGCGTACAAGGAATCGAAGAAGCTTGAGGATGAGCTCTTCTTCCTCTTTGAGGGCGATATAACGGACAGGCTCCTGTCAAGGATTGAGGATGAGAAGAGGAAGGTTGAGAGCATCTCCGTGGCTGTAAAGCACAAGAGGGTTGACGTCTTCTTCCAGCCGATAGTTAACCTGAGAACGGGGAACACCTCCCACTACGAGGTCCTCGCAAGGATAAAGGAGAAGGGGAAGCTCCTTCCGGCAGGCGCCTTCATAGACCTAATCTACTCCCTTGACCTTGTCGTTGACCTTGACAGCGCAGTTCTTGAGAGAATCCTGTTCTACGCCCCAAAGCTGAGGGGAAAGGTCAAGAAGCTCTTCATCAACGTCAGCCCGAAATCGATAAGGTCGAGGGTCTTCGTCGGAAGGCTCAAGCTATTCCTTGAAGCCATGAAGGACTTCAACATAGAGACGGCTTTTGAGCTGACGGAGCAGGAGTTCCTTGAGAACATGGATACTGTAAGCTACATAAGTGAGCTTTTGGGGATAAAGTTTGCCGTTGACGACTTTGGAACGGGCTACTCCTCCATAAAGTCCGTGATTGACCTCTCCTCGAAGGGGGTCATCTCCCACATAAAGGTTGACGGAAGCCTTGTAAGGGGAATTAACGAATCCGAATCAACGCACAGGATCGTGTCCGTCATAGTGGCCATGGCAAAAGCGCTGAAGCTCAAGACCGTTGCGGAGTTCGTTGAGAACGGAAAGATTGCCGAAACCGTTAAGAGTATGGGGATTGACTTCGGTCAGGGATACTACTTCTCAAAACCTGTTCCCGCTGATGAGGTTTAACCGTGGCGGGCCCGGGAGGATTCGAACCTCCGACCTACGGATTAGAAGTCCGTTGCT
>CAZIVU010000099.1:0-2741 GCA_964542865.1 uncultured bacterium
CCATTATACCTCTTGGCGATAACCTCTGCCAGCTCAAGCCCTATACCTCTTCCCCCTTCGACCTTCCCTTTCAGGTCGTTGCAGATAGCGATGTAGGAGGTTCTTCCAACCCTTCCCGTTCTCACTTTAACCGATGATGATGAGTACTTGAAGGCGTTTTCAACGATTATGTAGATAAGGTTCTCCATATCCTTTCTGTCAGCCATCAGTTTTGCGCTCTCAAGCTTGAGCTTTACATCCCTATCGGAAAAGGGAAAGGCTTTAACCGTTTTCCTCACCACCTCCGATATATCCACGCTTTCGGAACGCCTTTCCCTTCCAATCCCTTTCACCTCATCCAAAAGGAGCTGGAAATCCCCCTCAAGCAGGTTGTATCCCCTTTTGAGCCTTTCAATGGCTTTTGAGCTTCCGCACCTTGACTCAAGGATATCAACGTTTAGCCTTTGAACTGCAAGGAAGTTCCCCAATTTGTGGGTTAGAACGAGCAGGGTTAACTTCAGGAAGTCCCTTATCTCCCTCTCCTTTTTCGTGTAGCGGTTGACGACCATTGCAACGATGAGAACGAGAACTATCAGTATGAGTGCTTCCCAGATGAATATTGTCGCTGCAAGGTTTTTTAGCCTTTCGTTGACGGAGTTAACGTCAAGTATCAGGAACTTCCCGTTGAAGGCGGAAACTACCCTGTGGTTCTCATCGCTGACGGGGAAGGGGGATACGGAGAAGTAGGGAGGAAGCCTGCAGTTCTTACTTTCCCTGCAGACTGATGAGTAGAGCAACGCTTCTGCATCTATTCTCCTCTTCATCTGAACTTTCAGGAAGGTGAAGTTTATGCCGTTGAGAATGGAAAGCCCCACGGCAAGGAGAAACGAGACGGCGATTACGATCTTTGTTTCAAACTTCATCCCTTAACCTGTACCCCCTTCCCCTGTAAGTTTCAATCAGTCCCTTCGGAAGAACCTTCCTCAGCTCCTTTATGTAAGCCCTCAAAACCTCATCGCCGACAGCTTTGTCACCCCAGACGTTGTTCATTATCCTCTCCTTGTGGACAACCTCTCCCCTGTGCCTTGCAAGGAATGACAGGAGTTCCCATGCGGTTTTGGAGAGCTTTACCTCCCTCCCGTCAACGTAGAGGATTTCGGAGTCAAGGTCAAGGGTTACATTCCCTAACTTTAAAATCCTGTGGAGGGGTTTCCTCCTTGAGACCGCCTTTAGCCTCAAGAGGAGCTCTTTCGGCTCAAACGGCTTTGTCAGGTAATCATCAGCTCCCCTCTCAAAGCAGACCTCCTTATCCTTTAGCTCCCTCTTTGCAGTGAGGATCAGGATGGGAGTGTCTGCTCTCCTCCTTATATCAACTATGATGTCCTCCCCTTTTGAGAACCTGAGCATAAGGTCAAGAATTATGACATCGTAGCTTCCTAAATCCTCGTAGTAGATATCCCTCTCATCCTGAAGCCACTTCACCGACAGGCCGTTCTCCTCAAGGAACTCCTTTATGCTCTCACCCAGAATGGGGTCATCCTCAACAAGAATTACCCTCATCCCTCAACCAGAACGACAAGGTTATCCCGATGGATGCAAGCCTTCCCAAATGTCTTCACCTCACCGGATGAGCAGCTCGATATGCCCTTCGCTATAAGGTTCCCGTTCTCATCAAGAACCATGAGAAGGTCTCCTTTCCTGAAGTCTCCCCTGACCTTCATTATGCCCGAAGGAAGGAGGCTTTTCCCTCCCCTTACTATGGCATCAACCGCCCCTCTATCTATGATTACCTCCCCCTTTGGCTCCATCAGGTAAGCTATTCTGTAAGCCTTTGCCCTCAGCTTCCCCTTTGGGAGGAAAACGGTTCCGGTTCTCTGCCCCTCAAGTATCTTCAGTATTACCTCCTTCTCCCTTCCCCCGGCTATGACCACGGGAATACCTTTCCTTACAGCCTTTGATGCAGCCTCAACCTTTGTCCACATCCCTCCCGTTCCGTAGCACGTTTTACCCTTGAAGTCACATACCCCTTCAAGCTCCTTTAAATCCTCAACAACGGGTATGAGCCTTGCATCCTTAAACCTGTTGGGGTCCTTATCGTAGAGGCCGCTGGCTGTCGTAAGGATAATAAGGAGGTCGGCACCGAAGAGGACAGAAACGTGAGCTGACAGGTTATCGTTATCGCCAATCTTTATCTCCTCAACGGAAACCGTGTCGTTCTCGTTCACAATCGGAACAACCCCGAACTTCATGAGCGTGTTCAGCGTGTTCCGGGCGTTCATGAACCTTTCCTTTGACCTCAGGTCATCGGCAGTTATCAGAACCTGAGCAACGTTCAACCCGAACGGCAGGAAAGCCTTTCTGTATTCCGACATGAGGTAGGGCTGGCCTATTGCTGAAAGAGCCTGCTTTTCCTGAAGCGAGAAGGGCTTCCTCTTCATGCCTACAGCCTTCAAGCCGGCAAGGACTGCGCCGGAACTGACTATTACAACCTCCTTTCCCGACTTTAAGACCTTTGACACCTGAGATGCTATGGACCTTACAAAGTCGGCATCTATCTCGCCGTTGCCGGAAAGCAGCTGTGAACCAACCTTTATGACAACCCTTTTAATGGAACTGAACATAGTTTAATGGATCAAGAACCACTTTATTAGGCTTGCTATAGCGGCAACTTGACCTACCCAGAACACAAACATCCACTTTATTAGACCTGCTTTTGTTTCCTCAATTTTTGCCTTTACCTGTTCTACCTCTAACCTTACCTG
>CAZIVU010000099.1:2841-4158 GCA_964542865.1 uncultured bacterium
TCTACCTCTAACCTTACCTGCTCGATCTCCTTTTTGAGTCTCAGCTCGGTTTCTTTGAGTTCACCCCTTACCTGTTCTATCTCCTTTCTGAGTCTTAGCTCGGTTTCTTTAAGCTCTTTTCTTACAAGTTCTATCTCCTTTTGAAGTCTCAGCTCGGTTCCTTTCAATTCTTCCGATGTAGCAGCCTTTTGGGATTCAACGTACTCCGCAAACTCGGCAAGAATCCGTGCCTTTTCCTCTCCCAGATCCTTAAACGCACTGTAAATTTTTACGGCGTATCCCATACAAGCCCCGTTAAAAGTTTCAGCAGATTTAATTTTATTCTTTTTTCAAGGTTTTAGCTACATATTTCAAAAGCTCATCTATGCCTTCCCCCGTTGCCGATGATATGGCAAAGAAGGGGTAACCTCTCCTTTCGAAGTAGGACTTAAGCTCGTTGAGAACCTTTCTGTCCCGGAGGGCATCTATCTTTGTTCCAACAACTATCTGGGGCTTCTTCAGGAGCTCCGGTGAGTAAAGCTTAAGCTCCCTGTTGATTATCTCAAAAGCCTCCTTCGGGTCTTTTCCCTCATCCGAAAGGTCTATGAGGTGCAGGAGAACCTTTGTCCTCTCAACGTGTCTCAGGAACTCGTGACCAAGGCCCTTCCCCCTGTGAGCCCCTTCAATTAAGCCGGGTATGTCGGCAATAACGAATGAGAAATCTCCAACCCTTGCAACGCCGAGGATGGGTCTTAAGGTTGTAAAGGGGTAATCTGCGATCTCCGGCCTGGCGGCGGTTACCCTTGAGAGGAAGGTCGATTTTCCGGCATTGGGGAGTCCGATAAGCCCGACATCTGCAAGCAGCTTAAGCTCAAGCTCTATCCACCTCTCCTCTCCCGGTTCTCCCGGTTCTGCGAAGTCGGGAGCCTGCCTCGTCGGTGTTGCAAAGGCTGCATTTCCCCTTCCACCCTTTCCTCCCCTTGCAACGGTTAGCTTCTGTCCGTCCTCTATTAGCTCTCCTATTACCTCTCCCGTCTCTGCATCCCTGACAACTGTGCCGACGGGAACCTTTATTATCAGATCCTTTCCGCTTCTGCCCGTTTTCCTGCTGCCCTCGCCGTGCCTTCCCCTCTCGGCAGTGTAGTGTCTCCTGTACTTGAAGTCTAAAAGGGTGTGGACGTTCCTGTCCGCAACGAGGATTACATCCCCTCCCTTTCCCCCGTCTCCTCCTGATGGTCCTCCCCTCGGAACGAACTTCTCCCTTCTGAACGCAACGCATCCGTTTCCGCCGTCTCCACCTTTGACGTAGATCTTTGCCCTGTCAATGAAGCCCTTCAT
>CAZIVU010000100.1:0-4145 GCA_964542865.1 uncultured bacterium
ATACTCAGTTATTACCTGATTGCCGCACTGAAAGACCCTTTTAATCCTGAACCTCTTCACGGCGTCAAGCCTTTTAAAGCCCTCACCTGAAACGAGGGACGGAACGTTATCGCCGCCGACGACGACGGGAAGGTGTATGAGCCTTATCTCATCAACAAGGTCGTTCTTTATCAGCTCCCAGTTGACCATGCTCCCGCCCTCGACCATCAGCTTCCTTATCCCCATATCGTAGAGCTTCTCAAGGAGCTTTTTGAAGTCAACCCTGTCCCTGCCCGCAACCACAACCTTTGCTCCCCTCCTCTCAATCTCCTCAACCCTCTTTCCGGGAGCCGACTCAGAAACCGCAATCACCGTCTCTGCAACCTCCGTGTTGAGGATGTTTGAGTTGAGGGGAATATCGGCCTTTGAGGAGGGGATAATCCTCACCGGGTTTTCCCCCTCAACGTACCTGACGGTCAGGTTCGGGTTATCTATCCTCACAGTGTTTGCGCCTACCATAATCCCGTCGCACTCAGCCCTTACGGTGTGGAGGTACCTGTTTGCCTCCTCATCCATCAGCTTCATTATCTCCTTGCTTGAAACTCCCCTGTCAAGGGTAAGCTTCCCGTCGATGGTAACCTCTGAAACGATTATCACGTAAGGTCTTTTCATTCTACTCCTCAAAATCGTTCCCGTATTTGACGTAGAGGTAGTAGACCCTGTCAAGGAGTGAAAGGAGCGTCATTACGGCTATCACCTCAATCCCGTACTTCAGAGCGGCGTGCTTGAAGGGGTAAAGGAGCGATGAGGTGAAGAGAACGAGAAACGTCTCAGGCCTTCCGAAGAAACCCCTGCTCTCAAGAGGGTCTTTTATCTTCCCCGTAACCCTGTCCTCATATCCGATTTCGGCGTAGACAACGGGCTTTATGAACGTGTGGAGCATGGTTGCAACAACGGCAATTATGGCAACCCAGTCGCCGGCATACCTGAGGGCAACAGCGCCTATGACAAAACCGTCAACCCACTTATCGGCAAGCCAGTCAAAGACCGCTCCGAACTTCGTTGCCCTGTTGTTCTTGGTTGCGACGTAGCCGTCGCAGAGGTCAAGAACTCCCGATGAGAAGAGGAAGAAGGAGCCGATGACGGGATGCCCCTTGTAGTAGACAACTGCGGAGACGGTTCCAAGAAAGGCAGCCATGAGCGTTATAAGGTTTGGCGAAACGTTTGCCTTTGCAAGCGCCCACCCGAACGGTGAGTAAAGCTTCTTCAGGGTATCCCTCTTGCTTGTGATGTTCATTACTTCTCCTTAAACCCTTCCTATGCTCTCGTAAGCCTTTGCGTACTGCCTCACGATTGAAGGTTTCCAGAGGTTCCTGCCGTCAACGACAACCTTTCCCGAGAACGTCTTAAAATCCGGGTCTCTGAACTCTTCCCACTCGGTAATCAGGACGAGGGCATCCGCACCGTCAAGCGCCAGATACTTATCGCTTAAGAATTTTAGTTTATTCTTAAATGTTTGTAAATCCTTCAAAAATACGCGCTTTGCGTTCTCAACGGCAACGGGGTCGTATGCAAGAACTTCAGCCCCGAGCCTGAGAAGCTCCCTTATCAGAGGGATTGATGGGGATTCCCTCATATCATCGGTTTCAGGCTTGAAGGCAAGGCCCCAGACGGCAACCCTTACACCCTCAAGGGAGCTGAAGTGCTTTTTCAGCTTTTCGATGGGGATGAGCTTCTGCCTCTCGTTGACCTCAATCGTTGACTTCAGCATGAGGGGTTCCACCCCTTCAACGAGAGCCGTGTGGATGAGCGCCTTAACGTCCTTTGGAAAGCAGCTTCCTCCAAAGCCGACGCCTGCATTCAGGAAGTGGGGGCTTATCCTGTGGTCGAGCCCCATTCCCCTTGCAACGACGGTAACGTCAGCCCCGGTCCTCTCGCATACGTTTGCGATCTCATTTATGAACGAGATTTTAGCTGCAAGGAAGGCGTTTGACGCGTACTTTATCATCTCGGCTGTCGGGAGGTCCGTTATTATCATTGCGGGGTTGAGCCTCTCATAGAGGGATGCAACCTTCCCCGCAACCTCCCTGTCGTCAGAGCCAACGACAACCCTGTCCGGGTTCATGAAGTCCTCAACCGCCTTCCCCTCCCTGAGGAACTCCGGGTTCGATACAACCTCAAAGCACCTCTCGGGGTTTTCAATCCCTCTCTCCTTAAGGATTTGAGATATAAACCTCTTTGCCCACCTTCCCGTACCGACGGGAACGGTTGACTTGTTCACGATCACCTTGAAGTCCTCACCGTCCATGTTCTCGGCTATGCTCCTGTAAGCACTCTCAACGTAGGAGAGGTCTGCCGAACCATCCTCCCTTGACGGCGTCCCAACAGCAACAAAGATGAAATCTGAATTCTTTACCGCATAGCTGTAATCCGTTGTAAACTCGATGTTTCCCGATGAGATTGCCTGTTCCAGAATCCTGTCAAGCTCCGGCTCATATATGGGGACTTCTCCCCTCTTCAGCTTCTCAACCTTCTCCCTGTCAACATCAAGCCCTATGACCCTGTGTCCCAGGTAGGCAAAGCATGCTCCTGAAACAAGCCCGACGTATCCCGTTCCGATGACGGCTATCCTCTTTACCACGCTCCAGCCTCCGAAAGTGCAAGCCCGTAGAGAAGCCCTATCTCGCTTACCGTTATCTCTTTTACCCCGAAAGCCTTACAGAACCTGCTGAAAAAGGCAAGCCCGGGGATGATAACGTCAGCCCTGTTTGGCTCAAGCCCGACAACCTTCCTCCTCTCCTCAATCGGCATTGAGGAGAGCTTCCTGTACCACCTGTCTATGACCTCCTCTTTCAGCCTGTAGCCGTGAACCCTGTTTGGGTCGTAAACCTTCATCTCCTCTTCCATGGCGACGACGGACGTAATCGTTCCTCCAACCGCGTAAACGCTGAAGTTAGAACTTAAGTTTATCTTTTCCTTTACCTTTTTCAACTGCTCATCTATGAACTCTTCAATCCCCTTCAGCTCTGAGGGCAGGGGAGGATCGCTCCTTATAAACTCCTCGTACAGGAAGACAACGCCGAACTTAAGGCTCTCAAGGTAGTCGATGGAGTTCATATCCCCGTAAACTATCTCCGTGCTTCCCCCTCCAAGGTCAACGGTCATCGCCTTTCCTTCAGGCTCAAAGTGGAGGAGGTTTGCCCTGAAGACGATTTCAGCCTCATCCCTGCTGCTCAGAACCCTTATGTTGAATCCGAGCTCCCTTACCTTCTCCAAAAACTCATCCGCATTGGAGGCAAGCCTTGCAGCCTCTGTTGTAACGGCATAGACCCTTTCAACTCCGTAGGAGGCAATTGTGTCCCTGAACTCCTTCAGAACCTCAACCGTTCTCCTTATGCTCTCCTCGGAAAGCCTCCCCGTCCTCAGTATCCCCTTCCCCAACCTTGTAACTACACCCCTTTTGAGGAGCGTCTTCAGGTTTCCATCCTCAACCTCAGCTATGAGGAGCCTCGTTGAGTTTGTCCCTATGTCAACAGTAGCAACTTTCAACCCGTTCTCCTTTTGTATAATGTCTGCAAATTTTATCACGGGAAGGAAGTGTTCACCGGAATTGTTGAGGAGCTCGGAAGGGTAAAGAGCGTAAAACCGTCATCCCTTGAGGTGTCGTGCCGAAAGGTCATTGAGGGAACAAAGATCGGAGACAGCATAAGCGTGAACGGCGTCTGCCTGACGGTATCGTCAATGGGAAGCGGAACCTTGAAGTTTGACGTATCGGAGGAGACCTTGAGGAGAACCTCCCTCAAGCTCCTCAAGTCCGGAGATTACGTGAACCTTGAAAGGGCGATGAGGGCAGACGGAAGGTTTGGGGGGCACATCGTTCAGGGACACGTTGACACAACAACGAAGGTTGAGGGAGTAAGGAGGGAAAAGAGCGGGTTTACCTTCACCTTCAAGCTTCCGGAAAGCTATAGGAAGTACGTCGTTGAAAAGGGTTCCATTGCAGTTGACGGCATAAGCCTGACGGTTTCAAGGCTTTTCCCCGATTCCTTCTGCGTTGCCGTTATCCCCCACACGTATGAGAACACAAACCTTAAGTTCAAAAGAGCCGGAAGCATCGTAAACCTTGAGTTTGACATAGTTGCAAAGTACGTTGAAAGGCTCTGCAG
>CAZIVU010000101.1:0-2496 GCA_964542865.1 uncultured bacterium
GATGTGGCTGCCCAGCTCTTCGAGCTTAAGGAGTACAAAAAGGTCATTCCCGTTATCGAGAGGATAACGAAGCTAAACCCGGACAACCCGAACGTTTACTTCATGCTCGGGCTTGCCTATGAGCTTTCTGGACAGCCCGAAAAGGCTGAGCAAGCATATGAGAGGTCCCTCGATATCTACCCTGACAACCCGACAGTCCTGAACAGGCTTGCCGAGCTCCTCTACAGGCAGAAGAGGTTCGAGGAATCAAAAGCTTACTTTGAAAGGCTCTGGCAGTTGACCAACAAGCCCGGTTTTCTTATAAGGGTTGCGCTCATAGAGGGCAAGCTCGGGAACAACGAGGCAGGTTACCTCCTCCTCAAAGAGGCTTCTCAGAAGTACTACCAGAAGAACCCTGAGGTTTTCTTCTACCTTGCCTACTTTGCCGAGCGGATAGGGAATGACAGGGAGGTCGTTGAGGCCCTTAAAAGGTCGATAGAGCTAAACCCGGAGAACCCGGATGCCTACAACTACCTCGCGTACTTCTACGCAAACAGGGGAAGGAACCTTGAGGAGGCGAAACGGTTGGTTGAGAAAGCCCTTAAGATGATTCCCGGGAATCCCGCCTTTACCGATACCCTTGGATGGGTGCTTTTCAAGATGGGCAGGTATGAGGAGGCGTGCAAGTGCTTCAGGGAAGCTCTCAGAAAGATGAAGGATGACCCTGTTATATGCGAGCACTACGGTGAGTGCCTTTACAAAGTCGGGGATTACAGCGGAGCTTCAACTTACCTGAAGAAGGCGCTTGAGGGGATAAAGAGGAACCCCTCAGTGCTTCAGGATGAGAAGGGATTGGACAGAAGGGCAAGAGAGATACTCAGGAAGATAGGGGGGTACAGTGAATAACGCCATGTTCCTCTGGGGTTTTATAGCCTTCCTCATCATATCGTTCCCGACGATTACGGGCCTGATGAAGGTGAACGCAGCGCTGAAGTTCCTTTCAGAGGGAAAGAGAGTTGAAAAGTTCTCTCCCCTGAACGCCATAAAGGCTGGAGGGTTCGCCTACGCATTGACGTTCAGCCTAAAGATTAGCTTTCTGACGGCCGTTATCCTTGACTACATCGAGTACGTTAAGCAGACCTACTTCATAGTCTCCCTGTACATATTCTTCATACTCATAAACTTTACCGTTCAAAATTCAGGGAAGGAGTTTCTGACCCTGTCGAGGAACCTATCAAGCGCGTTCTTCGGTGCATCGGTTGTTGCCGTAGTAATCTTTGCCTTGAACTACCTTATACAGAGGAAGCTTAAGAGGATTATCCCTCAGGAGGTTGATAACATAAAGAGGGGCAGGGCTTCCCTGGCGCTCAGAAAGTTTGACCAGTCCGGATAGCTACCTTCTTGGGGCGGGCTGACTGTCAACCGTGTACCACCCTTCCCTGACGTGTATGACCTTCCCGTCCTTCGTCCTTACCTGATACTCGGTGTCAGCGTTCACCGTGTGCCTGTGCTGTGAGTCATCCCCCAGGACGTAGCCTATTATACCCCCGGCGATTGCCCCGTAGATGGCTGCATCCCTCGCGCTTGTCTTATAACACTTGTGGGTGGCGGCTCCGATTGCAGCTCCTCCAAGGGCTCCAACCATTGCGGCGTCAGTTTTTGAAAGCGTTCCCGAAGTTCCGCAGCCGAAACAGAGTGCTGCCATCAGGCTTAAGCTAACCGAGAGCTTCCTCATCATACCTCCTCATAATCCTGTTATACTCATCGATCACGGCTCTTCTAATGTGAAGGTATAGGTCTTTGCTGAGTATATCAACGAGGGGTCTAAACTCCCCCGACCTCGTTTTCCTGCTCGGCATCTGTATGAAGAGGCCGTTGTTTGACTCAACTATCTTTATATCCCTTACCTTTATTACCCCGTTTAGCTTCACGTTCGCGATAGCCCTGACGTTTCCGCCGATTCCGGACGTATCAAACGGGTACACCTTTACCTCGGTTACCTCGATGTTCATAACCGGAAGTCTGCTCAGGCTCTTCCTCTTCACTTTATGCTGACCCCGTTCACTATCTCCTCATATATGCTGTTCCCCTGCTCCTTCCACCTCTTCAGCCTTGAGGACGATATGACCTGAATTGGAAGGTGAACGTTGTGCTGCCTGTATACCTTAAGAGCCTCATCCATAACCGTTCTCACTGCCATAACCTCATCCGAGTCCACGATGACGAATACCTCAAACCCGCTTTCCGTCCTGCAGAGTTTCATATCCCTGAAAACGATGCTTCCCTTTATCCTTTTTGAGAGCTCCTTTACCGCTTCCCTCTCCTTTAAGGAGAGGTTCAGACCCTCAAAGGATGTATCTCTGAAGACCACTATAGCTTCCGTCCCTTCAGGAAGGTTCAGCTCCTCCTCCGGAACGAACACCCCGTTTTTGAACTCTGCCCTTACCGTTCTCATCTATCCTCTCTTTTAACTTTTGGTTAAAATAGTGCCATGTTTAAAGATAGGCTTGATGCCGG
>CAZIVU010000101.1:2596-4071 GCA_964542865.1 uncultured bacterium
AGAGAGGAGGGTCTGCTATTCAGCTGAGCGAGAGGATAAGGATTTTAAGGTCTGTCCTTGAGAACGCCTACTCCCCCTATTCGGGGGCAAGGGTTTCATCGATAGTTGTGTGCTCCGACGGGAGCTTCTTTACAGGGGTTAACGTTGAGAACTCCTCCTTTGGCCTGACAGTATGTGCCGAAAGGGTTGCAATCTTCAAGGCAGTCTCTGAGGGTTTCAGGGATTTCAGGTCAATAACAATACTCTCGGACACCTTTATGCCTTATCCCTGTGGTGCCTGCAGGCAGGTTATGGCTGAGTTCTGCGGAGGCGATTTTGAGGTTGTCGTTACCGACGGGAAGAGATTTGAAACCTACAAGCTTTCCCACCTCCTTCCGGAAGCTTTCAGGTATAATAGGAGTTGAGCATGAGGGTTCTTCTTGTTGAGGATGATGAAAGCCTTGGAGAGATTGTAAAGTACAACCTCGAGAAGGAAGGCTTTGAGGTTGTCTGGACCCTTGATGGGGAGTCGGCCCTCAGGGAGCTCGAAAAGGGGCGCTTTGACATCGTTATCCTTGACATAATGCTCCCGAAGATAAGTGGAGTTGAGGTCTGCAGGAAAATAAGGGAGAGTGAGAGGACGAAAGAGCTGCCGGTAATAATGCTGACGGCCCTTTCCGATGAGGCGACAAAGATAAAGAGCTTCAGCTACGGGGCTGACGATTACATAACCAAGCCCTTCAGCATGAAGGAGCTCATAGCGAGGATAGGGGCAATTTCCAGGAGGATGGGAAAGAGCATAGGGCAGGTTATAGAGTTTGACGGCCTGAGGCTTGATAAGGTTTCAAGGACCGTTTCCGTCAACGGAACCCCCATCCACCTTACAAAGACGGAGTACCAGCTCCTTGAGTTCTTCCTTGAGAACCCGAACAGGGTCTTCTCGAGGGAGGAGATACTTGAAAGGGTATGGGGGGCTGATCACAGTGAGAGCAGCAGGACGCTTGACGTCTACATAAGCAGGCTGAGGAAGAAGCTGAAGGAGAAGGGGAGGTACCTTAAGACGCTTTCCCGTCTCGGATACAAGTTCTCAACGGAGGAGTAAGTTGAAGGTAGTGGACTTGAGGAAGGAGAACTGGAGGGAAGACCCCGACCTTCTGAGGATAAAGGAAAGGGGAGTCGGGCTTGAGAGGGAGTACGCTCAGTCTGTCCTTGAGATAATTGAGAACGTAAGGGAAAATGGTGATGAAGCCCTGTTCTCCTACGCTGAAAGGTTTGACGGGGTAAAGCTCACCCCCGGTAGCGTTAAGGTTTCCGAAAGGGAGTTTGATGAGGCTTTCAGGAAGGTGGACAGGAAAGTTGTTGAGGCTATAGAAGTTGCCGTTGAGAGGGTAAGGAGTTTCCACGAGCGCCAGAGGGAAAACTCCTACTTCATCACGGAAGAGGGCATGGTTCTGGGCCAGAAGGTTGTGCCCCTTGAGAGCGCCGGCATCTACGTT
>CAZIVU010000102.1:0-4036 GCA_964542865.1 uncultured bacterium
AGGAGAACGTAAAGAACTCCCGCGTGGGAGAGGATGCCAACAAACCAGAGGGTAAGGTGGAGAGCACTGCCAGAGATTGCTGAGAGCAGCCCTCCCAACATGAAGATGAGCATCCTGACATCCCTCGTTATGAAGTAGGGTCTGAAACCCCCAAGGTGTGATGCGTAGCTAACGAGAATAACACCCGAAAGGGCTAAAAAGGTGGCTGTATAAACGAGCAAACCTCCCCCGAGCGATAGAGATATTGCGCAGACGATTAAACCATCAACGTACCTGTCAAGGAGGGAATCAAGGAGCGCACCGAACCGGGACTTGATACCTTTTACCTTCGCAATCTCACCGTCACAACCATCAAGGATCGATACAAACTGTGTAAGGATGCCCCCGAGAGCACCCTTTCCGAGCAGGAAAAGGATGGAGGCAAACACTCCTAAAGTGGCAATCACCAATGAGACGGCGTTCGGCGTCAGGAAATCAAATCGAATCAGGAAAGGTGAAATCCTCGTTGAAACTTTCCTGTTGAGCAGCTTTGAAACAGGACCGTCCGTCGGCTTTATCAGGCTTTCCCTGATCTTCTCCTCTGCAAATTTCAGGTCTTCCGGGGTGTCCACATCGACCCAGAAACCGTTAACCTCCTCAAAGGAGAGCTTCCCGGCTTCAGATAGAACCTGCATAACGTCCGAGACGGTAAACCTTTCCCTTTTCAAGGCAAGACTTTCTGCAACATCAATAACATCGTACGTACACGTGAAGAAACCGGTATCGAAGTAGCTAAACTCTTCAATACCCTTTCCAATGGAGATAACCTTACCCCCCTCAACTCTTACCTTCGTTGCCTCGTAGGGTTTATGGCAGAACTTTGATACAAAAACCTTTGTAACTTCCGATGTTTCAAGCTTTTCAAAGAACTCCGGGCTGTAGATGTGGTCAGCCATCAGGAGAAGGAAGCTTTCGCCCCTTTTAACAAACCTTCCGGCACAGCTGAGGCTAAAGCCGTTCTCCCTATCCGGAGATGGGTTGAAGATGAGATTAACATTTGGGTATCTTTCCCTCAGGAACTGTGCCACACGCTCATCGCTGTAAACAACAGCAACTTCAAAGCCCTTGAGCCTTAGAAGTGTATGCTCAACTATGGGAAGCCCGAAAACCCTTAGAAGGGGCTTGGGCCCCTGCATCCCCATACGCTTTCCAAAACCAGCAGCAAGTATTACTGCCTTCATAGACTGCTGTCAAACCACCTCTTCAGCACAACGAACTGCTCGTGGGTATTGTAAATGTCCGTGTCCATGGGTGACTTGAAGAAGAATGAAAGCTCTTTTACAACGCCCTTTTTCCCCTTCTTCTTTGCGAAGAGGAGGAACCTTGCAAGGTCAATAACAAGGGGAGCGGCAACTATCGCATCTATGGCATCCCAGATGAAGTAGAGCTTCATCTTCGTTCCGAGGAACCCTTCGTAGTGGATAAGGTCAAAAGCCGTTTTGTTATCCTGAAGCGACGGGAAGAAGTTAATCTCCGTTATCGTGTAGGGATGGTAGCCCAGAATCTTCTCAACAACCTTATCCTTTGAAGCTATCTTGCTTCTCTTGTTCTGTTCGTGGGCTAAGACCTTACCGTCAAGGTCACCGAGCACGTTGTAGCCCATCCACCCGAGAACCTTAAGGTTCCTGTAGGCAAACATAGGAGCAAGGGTCGTCTTAACGAGCGTTTCTCCCGTTTTGCCGTCGTTTCCTGCATGGGGAACCCCCCTCTTCTCGGCAAGCTCCTTGAGAGCCGGCAACGATGAGCCGATGCTCGGGGTGAAGTTGGCGTAGGGGATACCGTTCTTCAGGGCAACGTAGGCGTAAAGCATCGATGCACTAACCTTATCCTTCCTGTTCTCCTCAATAGCCCTCTCAAAACCCTCAATGGATGAGTGAAAGTCAGGGTCAAAGGCTATCGGGGGCTCCGTTGATGCAACGTTAACAGCAACCGTTTCCCCATCCGCAAACTCCATGATGTCAGACTCAAGCCTCTCAACGATCTCCTTCAGCGTTAAACCCTCATCCTCAAGCGTCTCTATCGGAGCAAGACCCTCAAGAACCCCCTCACCGCAGTTAATAGCCGTTCCCTTCCTTGACCTTATCCCCTCAACGTCACCTCTTACCTCCATTAAAATCCTGTAATCAAAGTGCCTGTTGAGGTTCCAGTGCTCCTCAATAACCTTATAGAGGCTCCTGCCAACCTCCCTTATGTCATGTCCTCCAAAGTCACAGCTCAGGGGAGCGTAATCCCCTATCCTCCTGAAATCCTCAAGTTCGCTGACAAGACCCGATGTGCTGCAAATTCCTTTCCTGATAGCCCTCTCACCGACAACGGCAGTTGAACCGACAACCCCGTTTATCCCGAATATCCACAGCTTCATAGAGAACCTCCTTTCTGTTTCGTTTATTATAAAATAGTAGCGTGAAAGTCATCCTCTCAATCGGAACAAACCTTGGAAACAGGAAGGAAAACGTCAGGAGAGCTGAAGAGTTCATAAAAAGGTTTGTGGGGGAAATACTCCGGATGTCAAGCCTTGTGGAAACCGAACCGTTCGGAGTTAAAAGGCAGCCCCCATTCCTGAACAGGCTCATCGTTGTTGAATCCCCCCACCCGCCGTTTGAGCTTCTTAACCTCCTTAAGCAGGCTGAAAGGAGGATCGGAAGGTTCAAGACCTTCAGGTGGGGTCCGAGAACTATCGACATAGATATCGTGAAGATGGAAGGCTTAAGGATTAACACTCCAAAGCTTCATGTCCCCCACAGGGGCTTGAGGAACAGGAATTACCTCAAAGAGCTCATGGCTGAGTTAATGAGCTGAGAATCTCCTCAGCCGTTGACTTTGCATTTGCAACGCAGTCGTTTAGGCCAATTCCCCTGTAAGCGTTGGAGTTCAGGTAAAGATTCCCCATCTTCTCAGCATAGCTGAATATCCTGTCAACCCTTGAGACATGTCCGATGGTGTAGTGGGGAATTCCCCTCCTGTGCCTGAAAACCCTGACAATTTCAGGCTTTCCGCTAACCCCCATTATCTCCCCCAACTCCTTAAGGGAGATGGACACAAGCTCCTCATCATCGAGCAGGGCTATCTCAGGCTGCCTTGCTCCACCCAACATAACCCTTATAAGCACCTTTCCGTCAGGAGCCCTGTTGGGGAAGATGCTTGAATCCCACAGCGCGCCAAGAATCCTTCTCCCCTCAATCCTTGGAACGAGAAACCCAAAACCATCAAGGTCGTTATTGATGCCATTCCTGTCAAATCCAAGGGCTACAACCGATATCGGTGAATACTCAATTGAGGAGAGGAGTTCGGAAATCTCCCCGTAGGCGCTAAGGAGCTTCGATGAAACGTAAGCAGGCGTTGAGAGAACGACAACGTCAAAATCCTTAAACTCACCCTTGACCTTTACCTTCCATCTGTCCCCGTCCTTTAAAACAGCCTCAACGGGGGTTGCTGTAAAAAGGTTTTCTTCAAGGTGTTCCGAAAGCGCTGCTATGAGGTCAGACGTTCCCCCCTTAAAAGATGTAAGGGTGCCTCCAGGTCCCGCAGGTCCACCCCTTCTCCTCCTCTCCTTTATAAGTCCAAGAAGACCCCTTATAAGTCCTCCGTACCTCTTCTCAAGGGCGTATATGGTCGGGAAGGACGCCTTCAGGCTCATCCTGTCGGGATCTCCGGCATAAACCCCGGCAACCATCGGTTCAAGGAGCTTTTCAAGTGCCTCCTCCCCTATCCTCCTCCTTGCAAAGTCTGAAACGCTCTCATCCCTATCTCCCTTTTCCGGAGGAATGAAGAGCTCCATAAGGAGCCTTATCTTCCCCCTGAAGGAGAGGATTGGCGAGAGGAGAAAGGACAAAGGGGATTCGGGAATCCTGATAAGCCTCCCGTTCAGGCATATAAACCTCTTCCTTGCCCTTTCCGAGCTTGGATAGAGCCTCTCCTCAATGCCGAGGCTTCTCACAAGGTCAAGGGTATCCTGCTTGTTATCAAGAAACCCGTTCGGTCCCGACTCGATTATGTA
>CAZIVU010000103.1:0-4025 GCA_964542865.1 uncultured bacterium
AGAGAGGTGAGAGCTCCCCTGATAGAGCCCTTTTACGTGATGAAGGTTCTTGAAAGGGCAAAGGAGCTTGAGAGGGAGGGGAAGAGGGTAATTCACTTTGAGGTCGGCGAGCCTGACCTTCCCGTTCCCGATATCGTAAAGAGAAGGGCATCTGAAGCGCTGAGGGATCAGGAGCTAAAGTATACGGAGAGCACGGGGATACCTCTTCTGAAGGAAAGGATAGCGGAGTTCTACTACAACAGCTACGGCGTTAACGTTTCACCTGAAAGGGTTATCATAACTCCGGGAAGCTCAATCGGCCTTCTCGCCGTTTTAAAGGTTGTCAGGGAGAGGGTGGGTGGTATAGCCTTCACCGACCCCGGATACCCCTGCTACAGGAACATGATGAAGTTCCTCGGATTTGAGGGGGAAGCTATCAAGCTGTCGGATAGAGATGGGTTCTCAATCCCTGCCGGGGATTTCAGCACGGATTCCATCGTTGTAAACTCCCCCTCAAACCCGACGGGGAAGTTGATAGCTGCCAAGGACTACCGGAGGCTTTCGGAAAAGGCGTTCATAATCTCGGATGAGATCTACCACGGGATCGTTTACGGGGGAAGGAGGGCATCAACGGTTCTTGAGGTGACGGAGGATGCCGTTGTGGTCAACGGTTTTTCAAAGTTCTTCCTCATGACCGGGTGGAGGGTCGGGTGGCTTGTTGTTCCCGATTGGATGGTTGAGGATGTGAGAACAGTTCTTCAGAACATAGCCATCTCCGCTCCCACGCTTTCCCAGATTGCAGCCGTTTCCTGTTTCGAGGAGGAGTGTATGGAGGAGCTGAGGGGGAACGTTGAGACGTTTGAGAGGAGAAGGAACCTGATGCTGAGTGGTTTGAAAGAGATAGGGTTCAACGTTCCACTTGAACCGGAGGGTGCGTTCTACGTTTACGCTGACGTTTCCAGATTTACGGATGACAGCTTCCGGTTCTCCTTTGAACTCCTTGAAAGGGCAGGGGTTGCCGTGACTCCCGGAAGGGATTTCGGGAGCAACATGGCTGAGAGGTTTGTCAGGTTCTCGTTCTGCACGGATGAGAACAGGATTGAGGAGGGGATGGAGAGGCTTTACAGGTTTCTCCGCTGAATCAGGCCAGCTCCTTTATCTTGTGGACAATCCAGTCAAAAGGGCTGAAGAAGAGCATCCTCGGACCGCTGAACCTCATAATCTCCTTTATCTTTTCCCTTTTATCACTGCTGTAGCAGTGGACCCTGCACTTCTTACAGGGTGGCTTCTCCTCCCCGAACGGGCACATATCAAGCCTTTTGAATGCGTAGTCAAGCATCTCCTGACATTCGGGACAGAGCTTGCCGTCTGTGGAGTGCTTTGACCGGCAGTAGATTGACACCATCTTTCTTATTGTTCTTTTCTCCTTCTCTATCCTGCTCATGGTATTTGAGGGTGTGCCCCCGAAGGGGGGCACAGCTTTAAATTCCCAGCAGCTCTCTCTTCATCATTATGTGCTTCTCAATCCCATCTGCAACCGCAACCGGGTCTTCCCCAAGGGCAATTTTCCCGCCCGTGAGGGACTCAACGTCCTCTGTCAGCAGCTTTGCAACCTTGTCAGAGCCGGTGACGGGAGGAACCGGAGAAACGTGGGTGTAAAGTCCGAGGGCAACGGCTGAGAAGCCGTCTATTACAGCCTTCTGCTCCATATACTCAGGAGCTGTAACGGCAACGGGAAGCTGTGACGGGTCAACGCCGAGGGCGTTGGCAATAGCTATAACCGTCATCACAATCCTTCCGGTGTCCGTGCACGTTCCGAATGAGAGGACAGGAGGGATGTTCAGGGCCTTGCAGACCTTCTTCAGTCCCTCTCCGGCATACTTGTCAACAGCCTCAAGCGTTTCAAGTCCTGCCTGCTGAAGCCCGGCGTTTCCGCACCCTGCACCGATTACAAGGATATCCCTCTTTATGAGCTCCTTTGCTATGCCTACCGTGAGCGAGTCCTGAGGGCCGTTCCCGAGCGTTGTACAGTTAACGAGGGCAACAATTCCCTTGATATCCCCGCTCTTTATGACCTCAAGGAGGGGATCAAGGCTTCCTCCGAGTGCGTTAACTATTGCCTCTGCAGAAAAACCAACGATTGCGCTCTGCTTGAAGCTGCTCAGGTTCTCCGTCGGGTGCCCCTTCCTGCTCTTGAAGTTGTCTATGGCAAGCTTGATTATCTCCTCTGCTATCTCCCTCTCCTTTCCGGGCTTGTACTCAAGCCTCAGTGAACCGGGAACGCCGATTATGTTTGAAACTGCCACGAGCTTGAACCTGTACTTCTTTGCGTACTCCTCAAGGTTCGCAAGCGAACAGTTCATGTCCATCGCAAATACGTCAACGGCTCCGGATGATAGGAAGTACTCGATGGACAGCCAGTTGCTCGTCAGTCCAACAAATACATCGTCACACTCTATTCTTGCCATCATCTCCTGACCCGTTTCGATGGAGCCGACGATCCTTATCCCCTTCGCTCCTGCTTCCCTCGCCATGTTCTGGAACTTTTCATCCCTTGCAAGCTCAACAAGTGCAAGTCCGACAAATGGTTCGTGTCCGTTGGGGAGTATGTTTACGTAGTCCGGGTCAAGGATGCCGAAGTCAACGTTGCACTCGTGGGGTGAAGGTGTTCCAAAGAGCGCATCCTGAATGAGCTCAAGGGGAACGAGTGAGCCGAATACGGATGCAACGCCGTTCCTCAGGGCTGCCAGAGCGAGGCTTACGTAGTCACCGTCTATGTTTGTCATGCTCCTTGCAACGGAGTCTGTGAGCTCCTGAAGGGGACCTTTAGGGAATATGCCAAGTTTCCTGAATACCTCCTTCCTGCTTTCCGGCGCAAGCTTCTCAACAACGCTTGAGAAATCATTTTCAGCGAGCGATTTAAGGACTGCATCTGCAACTTGCTTTGCCTTCTCGTTGAGGTCAAGGCTCTTGTCAACGCCGTAGATGTCGGCAAGGACATCAACCTTTGACGGGTCTTTTATGGAGTAAACGGTCTTCCCCTCAGCGGTTGCCTTGAGGGTTTCAGCAGCCTCCCTGCAGTGGTAAGTGTAGGCTGCAAGCCCCATGTTCGCCTTTATGAGGAGGTTCCTCATAACGATTCCGTGGGCATCTATGCCGCAGACTCCCCTCGGCGTTGAAGGTGTAATCCTGCAGGGACCCATCGAGCAGAGGGTACAGGAAACGCCCTCCTTACAGAACTTACACCTTACCTTCTCCATTGCCTCAAACCTGTCGGCAACGTTTGACATCTGGGCTTCCTTCACCCTCTCGTACATGTAGTTGACGCTTTCGTGGAAGCTGATTACACCGGGACCTGAGGATTCCTGCCCCTTTCCGAAGAGCTTCTTTAACATTTTCTCCTCCTTAGCCTGTTTTTCTGAAGTTTACAGGAGGATTGGAAAAGGGGCATTGATATAGATCAAAGTTCCTGTTCCTTCAGCCTTTTAAGTGAGGAGAGGAAGTTTTTAAAACCTATGTAGGAAAGTATGGAGAATACCGTTCCCAGAACAACGCCTCCGATGAACGTGGGAACGATTATCGAAAGCCCGTAGGAGAGGACGGAGTGGAAATCCTTAAACCTGAAACAGAGAAGGCATGCCCTCCTTCCAAGGATGAGACAGCCAACGTAGTAGTCTATGAGGAGTATGGGGATTGTTGTCCACGGGTTCGTGACGTGCGTTCCGATGGCAGCGGCAACCTTGCTTACCTTTGTGAGCGCTGCTATCGTTATGGCAACGAGAACCTGAAATCCGTTGATGGGGAGAAATCCTATGAAAACCCCTAAAGCCAAGCCTCTTGCGGTTTCCTCTGGTCTGTCCCTTAACTCTAAAAGCTTCTTCAGGTAGAACCTTAGCGAGAAAGCTTTTCTTAACTTTGGTATCATCTCTCTCCCCAGCAAAATATTACAGGTATAGCTTAACCTTGTCAAGGGAGAGGCATGAAGGATATCGAAAAGTTTTTAAACACCCTTAAGGAGGAGGGTTACTCGGAGAACTCCATAAAGA
>CAZIVU010000104.1:0-1529 GCA_964542865.1 uncultured bacterium
CTCATCTTGATCATGTTCTCGGATGAGGGCCCGATAAACTCCATACCACAAGCCCTGCAAACCTCAACAAACCCGGGGTTCTCGGAGAGGAAACCGTAGCCGGGATGGATTGCATCCGCCCCGACAACCTCGGCTGCTGAAATGATTGCCGGGATGTTCAGGTAGCTTTCCGATGGCCTTTCAGAGCCTATGCAGACAGCCTCATCGGCAAGGAAGACGTGGAGCGAGTCCCTGTCCGCAGTTGAGTACACGGCAACGGTCTTTATCCCTAACTCCCTGCACGTCCTTATTATCCTGACAGCTATCTCTCCCCTGTTAGCTATGAGAACCTTCTTGAACATAAACTAAGTCCTCTCAATGTAGAAGAGGGGTTGTCCGTACTCAACCGGTTCCCCGTTCTCGACGAGTATCTTCACAACCTTCCCCGAAACCTCGGCCTCTATCTCGTTCATGACCTTCAGCGCCTCTATTATGCAGAGGGTCTGCCCCTTCTCAACGAAGTCCCCCTCCTTCACAAAAGGTTCAGCTCCGGGAGCCGGTGCCCTGTAGAACGTTCCAACTATGGGGGATTCAACAACGTAAATGTTCTCCTTCGGCTTCTCCTCAACCTTCCTCTCCGGGACAGCTTCCTCAACCCTTTCAACCCTCTCAACGGGCTTCCCCCTGAAGTACTTCACCCTGAACCTTAAACCCTCAACCTCTATCTCGAGCTCCTCAACGCTGCTGTCCTGAAACTCTCTGATAACCTTCTTTACCTCCTCAAACACATCTCCTCCCTAAACGTTTACCCTTTCGATATACTTTCCGCTCTCAGTATCCACCTTCACGTAGTCCCCGGGGTTGATGAAGGGAGGAACCTGAATAACCGCCCCTGTCTCAAGCGTCGCAGGCTTCGTCACGTTGGTTACCGTATCCCCCTTAAACCCGGGCTCCGTATCCACAACCTTTAAAACTATGCTCCTTGGGAGCTTGACCGTCAGGGGCTCTCCCCTGTAAAACTGGACAGTTACCTCCTCGTTCTCCTTCAGGAACTTTGCCTTATCGCCGAGTTTATCGGCGGAAACCCCAACCTGCTCATAGGTTTTTGTATCCATGAAGTAGTAGAGGGAACCATCGTTGTAGATGTACTGCATATCCCTCTCCTCAAAGTCTGCAAGCTCAAGCTTCTCACCAACCTTGTAGGTCTTCTCAACAACGTTACCGGTTCTCAGGTTCTTCAGCTTAATCCTTGCAAAAGCCTGTCCCTTACCGGGTTTCACGTGCTGGTAGTCCACAATCTCGTACGGGTCTCCCCCGATCTCAAGCTTCATGCCCTTAGATATCTGGTTGACATCTACAGAAGCCACGATAACCTCCTTTGACGTTTAAGCAATTATAACACCCGGTTGTGCTAAAATTTAGCTCTCCGGAGGAAGCGTGAGGAAACTGCTTATCCTTTTCATCGCTCCAATCCTTCTCTCGTTCAGCACCTGCGGCAGGAGAGGGAAACCCCTTCCGCCCGTTTCAAAGCTCCCAAAACCCCCATTGAG
>CAZIVU010000104.1:1629-3980 GCA_964542865.1 uncultured bacterium
CTGCATAAGGGTGGAAAAACCGATAGGTGAGGTCCCGAAACTTACAGGTGCATCCGCCGGAGATGGCTTCGTGAAGCTCACGTTTGCTCCATCAACGTTTGACATAGCCATATACAGGAAAAGGAACGGGAAGTTTCCCCCAGAACCGCTGAAAGTCCTTAAAGCGGGAGAGACGGTTTTCACGGATAGAAGCGTGGTCAACGGCAGGAGGTATACGTACGCCGCAAGGTTCAGACGCGGCAAAGTGGAGGGAAGGGCAACCGAGGAGGTTACGCTCATGCCCGCTGACAACGTTCCCCCTGAACCGCCAAGGAATCTATCGATACTGAAGGGTAAACCCTCGTTCCTCATCTGGGAACCGAGCGGTTCGGCTGACCTCAAGCTCTATGAGGTCTACAGGAACGGAAGGATCGTTGCAAAGGTGAATCGGGGAATATATTTCCCCATCGACAACCTTAAAGGGTGCTTCAAAGTTATCGCCGTTGACAGAAACGGAAACAGGAGTTCTTCAAATACCGTCTGCACGGAGGAGAGGTGAAGGTCGCAGTCGTTATGGGAAGCAGGTCGGATATGCCGGTCATGGAGAGTTGCTTTAAAACGCTGAAAGAGCTTGAAATCCCCTTTGACATCAAGGTTCTCTCAGCACATAGAACGCCGAACGAGCTCATAGAGTTCTGCAGAGGGGCAGAGGAGAGCTACGGCGTCATCATAGCAGCTGCCGGATACGCAGCCCACCTTGCGGGAGTTATAGCATCCCACACCACTTTACCCGTTATAGGAGTCCCCATAGATTCCTCAAGCCTCAACGGCATGGACTCACTCCTGTCAACGGTTCAGATGCCATCGGGGATCCCCGTTGCAACTGTCACAATAGGGAAAGCCGGCGCAAAAAACGCAGCCATCCTTGCGGCACAGATCCTGAGCATCGGGCACCCGGAGCTGAGGGAGCGGTTGAAGAGGCTCAGGGAGGAGATGAGAAGGAAGGTCATTGAAGGATGAAGGTATACCCGGAGTGCATCCCCTGTTTCCTCAGGCAGATATACAACGTTCTCAGGGTCTCTGAGGCTGAGAACGATGTGAGCTTCAAGGTTTTGAGAAGGAGTGCAAAGTTCATCTCGGATGAGCTTGACATCTCAAGGTCTCCGGGACACAACGCAACTCTCCTCCACAGGATGTTCAGGGAGATGACGAAGATAAACGACCCCTACAAGTTCCTGAAGGACAAGTACACCGAAGTGGCGCTTGGTCTTGAACCGGAAATCTACGAGAAGGTATACCTCCCTGCCGAGGACAGGCTTGAGGTTGCCGTAAAGCTTGCAGCGGTAGGGAACGTTATAGACTTCGGAGTCCCCCGAAAGTTCGATATATACGCCGAGCTTGAGAACTTCATGTCCCAGAAGTTCGCATACTTTGACATAGAGATATTCAAGAGGTTCCTCGTCCCAAACAAGGAGGTTCTCTACGTTGCCGACAACGCCGGCGAAATCGTATTTGACAAGTTTCTCCTGAGGGAGCTGAAGGAGAGAGGCTTAAAGGTAACGTTTGCAGTGAGGGGAGGACCCGTCCTGAACGATGCCACAGTTGAGGATGCCCTAAAAAGCGGAATACAGGAGCTTGTGGATGAGCTCATAACGACGGGAAGGGATTTCATAGGCATAGACCTTGACTTTGCCTCGGAGGAGTTCAGGGAGAAGTGGGAAAGGGCGTTCCTGATAATCTCAAAGGGGCAGGCAAACATCGAGACGCTTGAGAACGTGGACAACAAGGACATATTCTTCATCCTAAAGGCAAAGTGTAACCCGATGGCTGAAGAGCTCATGTGCCAGAGGAATGACCTCATATTCCTCTACAACAAACACCTCTCCGAGTTGAAGGTTGAAGGCAGTAGATAGGGAGGTAGAAACCGTAGCTGAACTGTTAGGGCGCGGGGAGGTTATCTGCTGCCCGACGGATACCCAGTTAGGGCTTATAGGTTCCGCCCTCAATGCGGAAGCCGTAAAGAGGGTATACGATGTAAAGGGAAGAAGGAAAGGAAAACCCCTGATAGTACTATTTAGCTCAATAGAACAGGTCGAGACGTACGGGGTTGAGATTCCCGAGGTTTACAGGGATACCCTGAGGTCTATATGGCCGGAGAGGCTAACCGCCATACTTCCCCTCAAGGGGGAAAGCCCGTTCAAAACCATCTTCGGAAGGGAAAACCTGGCGGTCAGGGTTCCCAAGGATGGTTTCCTCCTGAAACTGACAGAGAGGGCAGGACCGCTCTTTGCTCCGAGTGCAAACCCCGAGGGCAAGCCGCCGGCAAGGAACTGTGAGGAGTGCGCAGAGTACTTCAACGGTCTGATAGATTT
>CAZIVU010000105.1:0-3956 GCA_964542865.1 uncultured bacterium
GTTTTCCTTGCAAGCTCAAGCCTCAGCTCGACCTTCAGGGAGAGGACTTTGCTCTCGAGGTGCTTCTCCCAAACCGGATCCTTCTCGAAAAGCCCGGACTCTGAGTATACCATCTCCTTTATCGGGAGGAACATTTCATGGGGAAAGCAGAAGAAGAAGGGTGCCTCATACCCGTCTATGTCCATCGTAAGCTCGACAACTATAACCTTTTCCGTTGATGATACAATTCTTGCAAGGTTTGGGTTCAGCTCTATAGACCTCAGCTTCACGTCAACGGGGTATATATCCTTCCAGACGGACTGAAACGTTTTCAGGGCAATGTCAACGAAGCTCCTTATTATCTTTGTTTCTATCTTTGTAAACTCCCTCCCCTCAACCTTGAAGGGCTTTGCCGGTCCTCCGAACAGCGTGCTGACCATTACAAAGACAAGCCTTGAGTCAAGTATGAGGAGGAAGCTCTCCTTCAAGGGTTTCATCGTCCCTATCGTGTAGCTGCTCGGAAGGGGGATCTTGGACATAAAGTTGTTGAACCTCGTTATGTATATGGGCTCCTTTGACACCATGTTTATCTTTGGAAGAAGCGACCTAACCTCCTCTCTAAACTCCTTTACCCACCTCTCAAATATGAGGTCAAGCCCAGGAACTCCACCCTTCTTTATCTGCTCTATGGATGAGAGGTCAAGCGGAGCTATCTCTTCCCTTTCCTCCTCCTCCTGCTTTTTCTCGCCAAGTAGGCTGTCTATCTCCTCCTGAGAAAGGAACTCCTCAGCCATCTTCTCCCCTAAATAAGCTCTTCAGACCCTCCAATCTCTATCTTGCCCTCCTCGGAGAGCTTCTTTATAACGGCGATAACCTTCTTCCTTGCCTTTTCAACGTCCGACTTCTTAACGGGACCAAGAGCCTCCATATCCTCCATGAACATCTGGGAAGCCCTCTTTGACATGTTTGAGAGGAACTTGTTCATTATCTCTTCAGGAGCCCCCTTGAGCGCCATCAGGAGGTCGTTCTTATCAACGCTCTTAAGTATCTCAATTATCGCCCTGTTGTCAAGCTTGAGTATATCCTCAAACTTGAACATCCTGTCCTCGATGCTGTCGGCAAGGGATGGGTTCTCCTTCCTTATCTCATCCAAAAGCTCCTGTCCTAAGTCTTTCGGAAGGTTGTTGACGATTTCGGCTGCAATGTCAAGCCCGCTCAACGTCTGCTGTTTCCCGGCTCCAACCGATACAAGCTCATCCTCAAGCGTGTCGGTTACCATGCTCAGCATCTGGCTCGATATCTTCTCAAGGGTGGCAAGCCTCTTGACAACCTCCTCCTGAATGTTCGTTATCCCAAGCCTCTTGGGGAGGTACTGTATCACCTCGGCTGCCTTTGAGGGGTCCATCTGGGAGAGGATTATGGCTATTATCTGGGGGTGTTCGTTCTTCAGGAGGCTTGCGATGAACTTCGGGTCCATCTTCTCAAGCTCCCTGAATATCATCTTTCCGCTCTCTGTTACGAGCGTTTCTTCAAGGAGTTTCTGGAGCTTATCGGGGGGAAGCGCCTTCTCGAGGAGCTTTCTCAGGTTCTCCGGAGCTACCCTAAGCGGGGCAATCTCCTTGAGCGACTCGTAAGCCTCGTTGAGGACGAGCTTGACAAGGTCTTTCTTGACAGTTCCGAGCGTTAGCATCGCCTTTGCTATCTTCTCAAGCTCGTGCTCCTTAAGGTTTTTAATGACGTTTGCTGCCTTGTCTTCCGGGAGCGAAAGGATGAGTATGGCTCCTTTCTGGGCTCCGGTTATCCTCTCCGAGAACTTTTTCTCATCCGGCATACCGACCCCTTTAAGCTCAACCATTATATTAAATCAGCCAAGGACTTTAAGGAACCTCTTTAAGATTGTCTTCTCCCCGTAGCCGGCAAAGATGGCTGTAACCTTTGCATCATCCCCCTTCCCCTCAACTCTCCTGACAACTCCTTTCCCGAACTTCCTGTGAAAAACAAGTTTTATTCTGTTTATCTTTGTCTCTTCCCTTCTCTTCGATACGGGTTTGAGGAGATCGCGAGGCACCTCCTTCAGGAACCTTGAGGCTTTTGTATCCCTGTAGCTTCCAAACGCCCTTCTCCTCTTTGAGTAGCTCAGGGAGAGGAACCTCTTCGCCCTTGTTATTGCAACGTAAAAGAGCCTCCTCTCCTCCTCAACGTTATCCTCATCGAGCGACCTCTGGTGGGGGAAAAGCCCCTCTTCAAGCCCTGTTATGAACACGGCGGGGAATTCAAGTCCCTTGGATGAGTGAACCGTCATCAGCGTTACCCTTCCCCCGTCCTCAATCTCGTCCTGATCCTGCCTGAGCGATACCGAGTTGAGGAACTCAAGCAGTAGCTCCTCGCCCTCCAATCGTTCTCTCTCTGCGAACTCGGCAAGGCTGTTTCCCAACTCCTTTACGTTTTCAGCCCTTGATTCCCAGTCCTCGGGAAACTCCTTCCTGAGGTATTCCTCATAGTTTGTTGCGGAGTAGATGAACCTTACCATCTGGTAGGGAGGGAGCGTCCTGACCTTCTCCTCAATGGCCTCTATGAGCTCAACGAACGCCTTTAACCCTTCCCCTCTCTTTCCACCTGTCGATTTCAGGAGCTCCTTCAGAGCCTGCCTCCCGCTAAGCCCCTTTTCCGTAAGCTCCTTAATCCTCTCAACGGTTGACTGTCCGATTCCCCGCTTTGGCGTGTTCACTATCCTGAAGAGGGATATCTGGTCCTCAGGGAAGAGGGAAAACCTCAGGTATGCAAGGATATCCTTCACCTCCTTCCTTTCGAAGAACTTTACCCCTCCAACGATCTGGTAGTCTATCCCCTCCCTTCTCAGGCTGTCCTCCAATACCCTTGACTGGAAGTTTGTCCTGTAGAACACGGCAATATCGGAGGGATTGAACCCCTCCTTCAGGAGCTTTGAAATTGCCCGGGATACGTACCTTGCTTCCTCAACGTCTGTCTGAGCCGCAAAGAACCTTATGGGTTCCCCTCTGACGTTATCTGTGAAGAGCCTCTTTCCCTTTCTCAAGCGGTTTTTAGATATGACCGAGTTTGCGGCTTCAAGTATCGTTGCCGAGCACCTGTAGTTCTTCTCAAGCTTTATCACCTTTGCATCGGGGAAGTCCCTCTCAAAGTCAAGAATGTTCCTTATCGTTGCCCCCCTCCACGTGTATATGCACTGGTCCTCGTCCCCGACGGCACAGATGTTTCCCCTCTCCCCCGTTAGAGCCCTTGCAATCTCATATTGAACCCTGTTTGTGTCCTGATACTCATCGATGAGGACGTACCTGAAGAAGCGCGAGTACCTTTCCCTTATATCCTCATGCTCGGTTAGGAGCTTCCGCGTGTAGATGAGAAGGTCATCAAAATCAAAGGCGTTCATCTCCTTGAGTTTTCTGTTGTAGACCTCAATTATCCCCTCAAGCTCAGGGTGTATCTCCTTCAGGGTTCCGTTCTTAAAGCTGCTGATGGCGGATGCTATGGCTGTGTGGCTGTAGAGGGATGGGTCAAGGTTCAGCTCCTTTACTATGTTTTTTATGAGGTTTTTCCTGTCGTCGCTGTCAACGATGAGGAAGTTTGGCTTGAACCCGATCCTTACGCTGTGGGATTTCAGAACCTTCACGCAGAAGGAGTGAAACGTTGATACGTTTACCCTTTCCCCCTTTCCTGTTAGCCTCTCAACCCTCTCCGCCATCTCCCTTGCCGCCCTGTTGGTAAACGTGACGGCAAGAATCCTTTCAGGTTCAAAGGAGAGAACATCTATCATGTAGGCTATTTTGTGCGTTATTACCCTTGTCTTCCCCGAACCTGCCCCTGCAAGTATGAGGAGGGGAGATTCAAAGTACCTGACAGCCTCAGCCTGCTGAGGGTTCAATCCCTTCAGGATTTTCTTTTCAGATTTCAACAATTCTTGCTCCTTCACGGTCAACATCAAGGACAAGGTACCTTGA
>CAZIVU010000106.1:0-3907 GCA_964542865.1 uncultured bacterium
CCATCCTACGGACCGGCACTCGGGGTTGCAAAGTTCCTCTCATCCATGAGGAACAGGAAGAAGCTCGTTGATATAAGGGAAGATTTCCTTAAGGAGCAGGAGAAGGGGAGCTTCATAGGTCACCTGCTGAGGTTTATAACGGACTTCGTTTAGGAGGAAGGATGTTCGATATCGCTGATGAGAACTTTCAGGGAGCCGTAATAAAGGTTATAGGCGTCGGTGGAGGCGGAGGGAACGCCGTTGCGAGGATGCTCGAGAACGGGATTGAGGGGGTTGAGTTCGCAGTAATAAACACGGATGCTCAGGTTCTCTTTAAAAACCCGGCTCCCATAAAGGTGCAGATCGGGGAGAAGTTGACAAAGGGACTCGGAGCGGGGGGAAAGCCGGAGATCGGAGAGCAGGCTGCCCTTGAGGATGAGCCGAAGATAAGGGAAACGTTGGAGAACGCCGATATGGTGTTCATAACTGCAGGGATGGGAGGAGGAACGGGAACGGGCGCAGCCCCGATAGTTGCAAAGATAGCAAAGGACATGGGGATACTCACGGTTGGCGTTGTAACGAGACCCTTCGAGTTTGAGGGAAGGAGAAGGCAGGAGTATGCAGAGGCGGGGATAAGGAGGCTCAAGGAGTTCGTGGATACGCTTATGATCGTCCCGAACCAGAAGCTCATAACGGTTGCCCCGGATGGGCTGAACATAGTAAACGCCTTCAGACTTGCCGATAACGTTCTCTACCAAGCTGTAAAGGGAATAAGCGAGGTAATAACCAGACCCGGTCTCATAAACCTTGACTTTGCCGATGTGAAGGCTGTCATGCACAGCGGGGGCTATGCCCTCATGGGAACGGGTGAGGCAAGCGGTGAGGACAGGGCACTTACAGCCGCAAGGAAAGCCATTGATAACCCGCTCCTTGAGAACGTTCAGGTTGAAGGGGCGAGCAGGATACTCGTGAACATAAGCGGAGGGCAGGACCTAACGCTTGATGAGGCTTACGCCGCAGCCGGGCTTATCAAGGAGAGGGCGAAGAGGAGCGATACGAACTTCTACTTCGGCGTAACGATAGATGATAACCTTGAAGGTTCCATAGAGATAACCGTCATTGCAACGGGATTCGATGAGAAGGGCAGGCCTGCGTTCAGCCAGTTCGGCTCAAGGAGCGCAATAACCACCCCGTTCACAGCTCAGGACGAGGAGGAGATAGACCTTGACATCAACAAGCTCTTAGAACAGCTTAAGGAAGATTGATTGAGTTAGTAAGGAGCTGCAACCACCTCAAGGGCAGACCCGAAAACCTTCAGGTCTGCCTCGTCTACCCCGGGGAGCTGAGGTCAGGGCTCTCAAGCCTCTCCATCCAGAACCTTTACTCACTCCTTAACTCCATTAACGGTGTATCCTGCGACCTCCTGTTCTCCGATACGGGGAGGTCCCTCTTCCTGAGGAGGAAGATATCCGAGTTCGACATCGTCGCCTTCTCAATAACGTATGAGAACCACCTCTTTGACGCGGTAAGGATTCTCCTGTCTGGAGGGATAGAACCGCTCAGGGAGGAGAGGGGCAGTGGAGAACCGCTCATCATCGCAGGCGGCATAGGTGCCTTCTACAATCCGGCGCCGCTCCTTCCCATATTTGATGCAGTGTACCTGGGGGAAGCCGAGGGAAGGGTTGAGGAGGTATTCTCAGCCATCCCGAGGGGAAAGGAGAGCCAGCTCAGATACCTTGACAGGTTTGACAACGTTGTCGTAAGCAGGGGCTACAGGTTCAGGTACTCAGGAAGCTTGGTTGAGGAGATTGAGGGAAAGAGGAAGAGAATATTCAAGTCGGAACTCTTCCCCCGCTACCCTTCCCACTCCTGCTTCATAAGCGATGAAACGGAGTTCAGCAACATGTACCTCATAGAGCTGAACAGGGGATGTTTCCAGATGTGCAAGTTCTGCGTGGCTGCGTTCATGGGGCTTCCCTACAGGGAGAAGGAGATAGATGTTGTAAAGAAGGAGCTTTCGGATGCAAGGAGCTACACGGACAGGGTGGGGCTGATAGGTGCCGGGGTTACCGATTACTCTGAGATGGAAGAGCTCTACAGGACACTGAGAGGGCTCGGGCTGAAAGCATCGTTCTCATCCCTGAAGGCGTCTTCAAGGTCAGACTACGTGCTAAAGATCCTGAGGATGTCCGGGCAGAAAACGGCAACGCTTGCTCCGGAGACGGGAAGTCAGGAGCTCAGGTTCAGGATAAACAAGAGGGTCAGGGATGAGGACTACCTGTCGTTCGCCGAGGAGCTCTTCAGGTCCGGCGTGGAGAACCTGAAGCTCTACTTCCTCATAGGTCTTCCCGGGGAGGATGAGGAGGACATCAGGTCAACCGCAGGTATGATAGAAAGTTTCAGGGAGGTAGCCCTGAGGTTCTGGAGGGAGAGGGGAAGGGCTGGAAGGATAGTTGCAAGCGTGAACCCTTTAATACCCAAGCCCTTCACTCCATTCCAGTGGTTCGGAATGCCCGGAAAGGGGGAGATAGAGAGGAAAGTTAAACTGCTAAGGAGACTTGTCGGGAGATTGCCTAACGTCTCCATCTCCGTTGAGGGCATAAAATCCTCAATCCTTCAAGCCGTTATCTCAAGAGGGGATACGAGGGTCGGAACAGCTGTAGCCATCTCCGTAAAGAGGGGAGAGAGCTTCAGGAAATCCCTGAAGGAGATGGGGCTGAAGCTCGATGAGCTTTACACGAGGGAAAGGGCACTTGATGAGGTCCTGCCGTGGGATTTCGTTGAAAGCGGCATCGACAGGAACCTCCTCTGGCACCAGTACAGGGGTTCCTGATGCAAACGTGCACCTACAGTTGCAGCCCTGCAAATGGAAAAGGGGCTCTCGCGGTCTCCCCGCAGGGCTCGGGCTGGCACAAAACTTGCTACAAAGAGGGGGAGACCTTAAATTTGGAGCGAGGATGCAGGTATACCAGAGAACACTTGCAAAGGAGATAAGCTTCAGCGGGATAGGGCTTCACTCCGGAAAGCGGGTAGATGTGAGGATCTGCCCCGGACCTCCGGATTCCGGGATAAACTTCATAAGGGCTGACCTTAAGGGAACCCCCTCACTGAAAGTTTCCCCGGAGCACATCTCAAAGCTCCTCTACGCAACAACGCTCTGCAGGGAGGAGTGCTGCATAAACACGGTTGAACACCTCATGGCAGCCCTCTCGGCATTCGGGATTGACAATGCATTCATCTACGTCAACGGGGAGGAGATACCCATACTGGACGGGAGCGCCTCACCGTACGTTTACCTGATAGAGGAAGCCGGCATAAGGGAGCAGGGGAGAAAGAGGAGGTACGCAAGGCTAAAGAGGGAGGTAAGCGTAGCAGAGGAGGAGAAGAGCATAAAAGCCGAGCCATCGGACAGGCTCATCGTAGAGAACACGATCTCGTTCAACCACCCCTACAGGAGGGTAAGGTTCCAGCAGATGGTCTACGAGCACTCCGCGGAGAACTTCAAGAAGATTGCAAGGGCAAGGACGTTCTGCTTCCTCCACGAGGTTGAGTGGTTCAGGGCTCAGGGGCTTGCGAAGGGAGGAAGCCTTGAAAACGCAATTGTCATAGGAAAATCGGGGATCCTGAACGAAACGGGTCTGAGGATGGAGAACGAGTTTGTCGCCCACAAGACTCTCGACCTGATCGGTGACCTCTACATACTCGGATACCCTCTCCTTGCAAAGGTTACAGCCTACAGGACGGGACACGCGCTGAACGCATCGCTGGTAAGGAAGATTTACAGCGAGAAAGCCTACGAGATAGTTGAAATTGAGGACAGTGAAAAGGAGAAAGGGGAACCTCTTACCGTTGATGAAAAGGTTCTCGAGCTTGATTGAGGGTTTCCCGTTTCAGATATCAACAACCGTATTCTTCATATCACTGATAT
>CAZIVU010000107.1:0-3881 GCA_964542865.1 uncultured bacterium
GGAAGGATTTTCCGCTTCATAGAGACCGACCCGAACAGGATAGAGTACGTGCTGATGACCCATGCCCACTTCGACCACCTTTCCGAGCTCCCGTTCCTCATAGACGCCACGTTTAGCTTCAGGAAGAGACCCTTGAAGGTCTGCGGTAGCAGGAAAACGGTAGATGTCCTCAAGGAAAACATCTTCAACGACCTTCTCTGGCCGGACTTCTCATCCATAAACCTGCCCGGAAGCGGTACCCCCTCCATGGAGTACGTGGTGCTTGAGGAGGGGAAAGTTTTCCGGATTGATGGCCTTGAGGTTGTTCCCTTCAGGGCAAACCACGTGGTTGAGACCTTTGGATACCTCGTCAGGGACGGCAGCACCGGGGTGGTGTTCAGCGGTGATACCTCCTCTAACGGGAAGCTCTGGGATATTGTCAACGGTGATGAGACGATTTCGGCTGTCTTTGTTGACGTGTCCTTCCCCTCTTACTGCGGGGAGAGGGCTGCTCTGAGTGGCCACATGACCCCAAAAACCCTGAAGGAAGAGCTTTCACTCCTGAAGAGGAGGGTTGATATCTACATCTTTCACGCAAAGCCGTTTTACTTCCCGGATATTGAGAGGGAGATGAGTTGTTTGCTTCCAGAGGTTAAGGTGCTGAAAGGAGGGGAGGAGATCGTCGTCGGAGGAGGAGTTGTTTAGCTCAAAGCTCTTCAGAAAGATATTTGCGGGGATAGTCTCAATAAGCGTACTCTACTTCCTCGTTGTCTACTTGGTTGCCATACCGCTCATGAAGAGAACGGTTTACGAGCAGGAGGAGAGGGCAGCAAAAACCGTTCTGAACAACGTTTATGAGCTTGTCAGGGTTTACTACTTCGGCATAAAGGCTTACGAGGACTATGCGCTCTCCTCACACAAGAGGGACGTTAAGAACGCCGTTATGATAGCCCTTTCCCACATAAAGAACTACTACAACGATGCGAAGGAGGGAAAGCTTTCGGAGGAGGAAGCGAAGAGGAGGGTTCTTAAGGATATAAGGGCGTGGAGGTTTGGAAATAACAACTACGTTTTCGTTATGGATGACAGGGGAAGGCTGAAGGCTCACCCGTGGATTCCCTACAACAAGGATGTCTGGAACTTAAAGGATATTCACGGCAACTACATAGTCAGGGGCATAATTGAGGCTGCAAAGAGCAGCCCTCAGGGTGGTTTTACCAGCTACTGGTGGAGGAAGATAGGGAGCGAAAAACCTGTGGAGAAGCTCTCCTACTCGGTGATGTTTCCTCAGTGGCACTGGGTTGTCGGCTCTGGCGTCTACATTGACGATGTGAGCAGAGAGGTTGAGAAGAGGAAGAGGAAGGCCATTGAAGAGATAGCAAGGGTAATGAGGAACATAAAGATAGGCAGGTCTGGATATCCGTTCATCTTTGATTCGAGGGGGAGAATAATCATCCATCCCGATAAAAGACTGATAGGCAGGGACGTTTCTAAGATAAAGGACAGGCTGACGGGAAGGAGCGTGATAGAGGAGCTTAAGGAGGCTGCGAGGACCGGGAGGGCAGCAACCTACATCTGGTACAAGCCGAACGAGTCGGACAGGTTCTCCTTTAAAAAGTTAGCCTGGGCAAAGTACTTTGACGGCTTTGACTGGTACATCTGCACGTCCGTTTACGAGGATGACCTCCTTGCAGGAGCAAACCTCCTTTCAAACAGGATCAAGCTTATAACCCTTGTGGCTCTAATTATCGTGGTAATCTTCTCCTACGTCTTCTTCAACAGGTTAATAACGCCGATAAGGAAGCTTTCAAACCTTGCACTCAGGGTAAAGGACGGTGACCTCAGTGCAAGGAGCGATATAAAGAGGGGCGACGAGATAGGCGTGCTGTCAGACGTTTTCAACAGCATGGTTGAGGAGTTAACCGACCACATAAACAACCTTGACAGGAAGGTAAAGGAGAGGACGGAGGAGCTTGAGGAGAAGAACAGGGAGCTTCAGGATACCATAGTAAAGCTGAAGGAGACCCAGAAGCAGCTCGTTGAGTCCGAGAAGATGGCAGCCCTGGGAAGCCTCGTTGCTGGAGTTGCCCACGAGATAAACACGCCCTTAGGCATAGGTGTTACCGCCTCATCCCACATAGATGAGCTTTCAAAGGAGTTCCTCAAGAAGTATAAGGAGGGAAAGCTCACGCGCTCGGACTTTGAGAAGTTTATGAACAGCCTGAGGCAGAGCGTTGACGTTATCCTTACCAACCTGAACAGGGCTGCCGAGCTTATAAGGAGCTTCAAGCAGATAGCAGTTGACCAGTCCGCCGATGACAGGAGAAGGTTCAACGTTAAGGAGTACGTAAATGAGGTTCTCATGAGCCTGAAGCCCAAGTGGAAGAAGACAAAACACAAGGTTGTCCTTGATTGCCCCGATGACCTCGAGATAACGAGCTATCCGGGTGCCTTCTCCCAGATAATAACGAACCTCATCGTGAACTCCCTGACCCATGCGTTTGAGGGGAAGGATGAAGGGACGATGATCCTGAAGTTCTTCAGGGATGGTAACTCCCTCGTCTTTGAGTACTCCGATAACGGAAAGGGGATACCGGAGGAGGTGCTCCCGAGGATATTTGACCCGTTCTTCACAACCAAGAGGGGCAGGGGCGGAAGCGGTCTCGGGCTTCACATACTGTATAATATCGTGACCCAGAAGTTAAAGGGCACCGTGAAGTGTGAGAGCAAGCCCGGAGAGGGGACGAAGTTCGTGATAAGAATTCCCCTATCGGAGGATGAAATCTCAAGCGGATAACCCTAAAATTTTAACTTGAGGTTAAAACTTCTTTTGGGGTGATGTTATGGGAAACGATGAGCTCCTCTTCTCCCCGGAGGAGGAAACTGCTACCGAATGTAAACCTGTCAGGGATTTCTGGAAGGTGATGGTTGTTGACGATGAGGAGGGGGTTCACCTTGTTACCAAGTTAGCTCTTGAGGGATTTGAGTTTGAGGGGAAGGCTTTGGAGTTCATAAATGCTTACTCTGCAGCGGAGGCAAAGGAGCTCATAAGGGAGCACCCGGACACGGCGGTAATCCTGCTTGACGTCGTTATGGAGGAGGAGGACTCAGGATTAAAGTTTGCAAGGTATATAAGGGAAGAGCTTAAAAACCGCATAACAAGGATAATCCTCAGGACCGGGCAGCCCGGTCAGGCACCTGAGAAGGAAGTGATTGTTAACTACGACATAAATGACTACAAAACAAAAACGGAGCTTACCTCCCAGAAGCTCTTTACGACGATGGTTGCAGCTTTAAGGTCCTACAGGGACCTTAAGATAATTGAGAACAGCAGGAAGGGGCTTGAGAAGATTATCGATGCTTCGGCTTCCATCTTTGAGCTGAAATCCTTTGAAAAGTTTGTTGAGGGCGTTCTCAGGCAGCTGATCTCATTCCTCAACCTTGAGGAGGACTCCATCTACGTTAAGACCTCCTACTTTGCCGTTCCGGGTGAGGAGGGGGATCTCTACATCGTTGCGGGGACGGGAAAGTACTCGGAGCTTGGAAGGAGGAAGCTCAAGGAGGTTGTTCCCGAGGAGCTTTACAGCCTGATGGTTGAAGCCCTAAAAAGGGAGGAGACGGTTTACGGGGATAACAGCTGCGTTGTTTACTTTAAGGGGAGGGAGGCCTCTCCGAGCCTGATATACATAGAAGGTTATAAGCCCCTTGAGGCTTGGAAGGAAAAGCTATTTAAGATTTTCTGCAACAACATCTCCATAGCTTACGACAACATGGTCCTCGTTGAGAAGATGATAAAGAAGGAGCTTGAGGCTGAAAAGTACAGGGCTGAGAAGGAGAAGCTCAGGGATACGCTTGAAAGGTACGTTGGCTCCGGCTGGATAGATGAGATGATGGAGAAGGGA
>CAZIVU010000108.1:0-3847 GCA_964542865.1 uncultured bacterium
AGAAAGCCGATATTCCTTGCAAGACAGGAGTTTGACAGGTGGGTTGATCAGGATTACAGGAGCGTTGAGAAGCCGGAGGGAAGGGTTAACGTCTTCTGCGGAATAGGTAACCCTGACCAGTTCGTTGAGATGATACTGGGAATGGGATTAAAGGTTGAGAACCTCATCCTGTTTAACGATCACCACAGCTACAGCGAAGAGGACATTGAAAGGCTATCAAGGCTTGATAACCTTGTAACGACGGAGAAGGACATGGTCAAGCTGAGGGGTTCCGGTTTGAAACTCAAGGTTCCCCTTCTTAAGTTTGAGATCTATGGCTTGAAGGAGTTTGTTATCAACAGGATAAGAAACGTTGAGAGGAAGAAGGAGCTCGAGATTGAGGGAAGTCTCTTACCTGATGGAGTATCTCCTTTTAAAATCGCTGGCAGGGGCGCTAACGCTTTTAAGCAGGGATAGCCTTTTCCGGCTCTCAGAGACCATCGGAAATTTTGCCTACAGCATCCCGAGGGTAAAAAGGGTATCGGAGGAAAACCTTAAGTTCTGTGGCTTTGAAAGGGAAATGGGGAAAACCGCCTTCATTTACCTTCTCAAGTCATCGGTCGACTTCCTGAAATCGAGGAGCTACTCGGAGGATTTTCTCCGCTCCCTCTTCTCCTTCGATGAGAAAAGGGCGGAATCCCTCCTCTCCTTGGATGGCGGAATACTGCTCACAGCCCACATCGGGAACTGGGAGCTCATGGGAGCCCTTTTCTCTCTTATAAGCGGAGGAAGGCTGTCCGTTGTAGCAAAACCCCTGAAGAACAGGAGGGTAAACGAGCTGCTGAACGGCATCAGGGAGTTCTGGAAGGTTAAGGTTATAAGCACCGGGAACGTTGCACCTGCACTCAGGGAGCTGAAGAGGGGGAGGTTCATCGGGATTCTCCTTGACCAGAGGCCCAGGGTTAAGGAGGGGGTTCTGACGGAGTTTTTGGGGAGGAAGGCTTACACGAACAGGGGAGCTGCCGTTCTCAGCGTGAGAACGGGGAAGCCCGTTGTCCCCGCCTTCTGCTACTTTGAGGGGAGCCGCTACAGGGTGGAAATCCATGATCCGATATACCCGGAAGGAAGGGGCGTTGACGAGCTTACCGTCGAGTATGCGAAGTCCATCGATATGGGGGTGAGGAAACACCCTGAACAGTGGTTCTGGGTTCACAGGAGGTGGAAGAACTCCCCCGAGTGGAAGGAAAGATGAGGTTTATCGTTGTTATAGCCGGTCCGACGGCGGCGGGGAAGACAGACCTATCCCTGAAGCTTGCAAGGAGGATTGGAGGGGAGATAGTAAGCGCCGACTCCATGCAGGTTTACAGGGGGCTTGACGTGGGGACGGATAAGGTCTCCCCTGAAAAGTCCGGAGGTATAAAGCACTACCTGATAGATGTAAGGGAACCTTACGAGAGCTTTTCCGTTGCGGACTTTGTGAGGGAGGCTGACAGGGCAATCAGGGAGATCTGGAGGAGGGGAAAGATACCAATAGTTGTTGGGGGAACAGGTTTTTACATCGATGCTCTCCTTTACGGCATCCCTCCACTTCCCCCGAGATCGGAGGCTTTCAGGGAAAAGCTTGAGGGCAAGTCAACAGAGGAGCTTTTCAGCCTCCTCAGGAAGGTTGACCCGGAGTATGCGGAGAGGATAAACCGGAACGACAGGAGAAGGATAGTAAGGGCGCTTGAGGTGTATGAGCTTACCGGAAAACCGCTGTCGCACTTTCAAAGGAAGGGGGAAAGGAGGTACAGGTTCCTTGCCTACTTCATCTACAGGAACAGGGATGAGCTCTACAGGAGGATTGAGGATCGGGTGGATTCCCAGATAAGAAGGGGACTTGTTGAGGAGGCAAAGAGGCTTCTGAAGTTCGGAAAGGGGATAACGGCATTTCAGGCTCTTGGCTACAAGGAGATGCTTGAATATATTGAGGGAAGGATGACACTTGATGAAGCCGTGAGGCTTTTGAAGAGGAGGACGAAAGAGTTTGCCAGAAGGCAGTTCACGTGGTTCAGGAAGAGGCCTGAGTTTAAGTGGATAAACCTCTCCGAGGTTGGTGAGGAAGGAGCCATAAGGATTATTGAGAAGGATATTGAGAAAATGAAAGGGGAGGAAAGAGATGAAGCTTCAGGATGCTTACCTCAACAGGTTGAGGAAGGAGAGGGTTCCGGTCAGCATATTCCTCGTTAAGGGAACAAGGCTTCAGGGGGTGATAACGTTCTTTGACCAGTTCACCCTTCTGCTTGAGGATGGGGACAGCCAGCAGCTCGTTTACAAACACTCAATCTCAACAATTGTCCCTTCAAGGCCTATAAGGAACATCTTTGACTTTGAGGAGAAAGAGTAAGTTTGTTAAAATTTGCTAACTCTTCTGGAGAAAGTGTATGGAAGACAGACTTGCCCCGAGGCTTGAGGACTACCTTGAATCCATCTATCTCCTCGAGAGGGAGAAGGGGGTTGCAAGGGTAAGGGATATCGCAAAGCTGAGGGATGTAAAGATGCCCACGGTTACCGAAGTCCTCAAGAGGCTTTCAGAGAGGGGTTTCATCCACTATGAACCCTACGGCTTTGTAACGGTAACGGAGAAAGGGAAGGAGTATGCCGAGCACCTCCTTGAAAAGCACAGGGTTCTTACGGAGTTCATGAGAAAGATACTTCAGCTTCCCGAACAGGTAGCCGAGAAGGAAGGTTGTTTGATGGAGCACCACCTGAGCGATGAAACCGTGAGGAGGATGAGGATCTTGATGACATACCTTATGGGAAGCGGGGTTCTTGAAAAGTTCAGGGAGCATCTGAATGAGGGTTCATGAAAAACTCCTAATAGAGGACAGGAAGCTCATTCCCGTATACGACAAGGTTCTTTCCGGGAGGAGGCTTTCGTTTGAGGATGGCATTACCGTTTTGAGCTCGGGCGATATCCTTACCATCGGGGAGATGGCATCGATTGCAAATGAGAGGGTGAACGGAAGGAACGTCTACTTTGTCGTTAACCTTCACGTAAATCCTACGAACATCTGCGGCGGAACCTGTAAGTTCTGCGCATTCAGGAAGAGGAAGGGGGAGGAAGGCTCATACGAGCTTACCGTTGACCAGATTTTGGACAAGGTTGAGAGGAACGTTGAAAAGGGAATAAGTGAGGTTCACATCGTTGGAGGGCTTCACCCCGACTGGAGCTACGGGAGGTTTATCGACATCGTCAGGAGCATCAAGGAGACGTTCCCGGATTTAAAGGTTCAGGCTTACACCGCCGAGGAGGTTGATTACCTCTCAAGGATTTCGGGAAAGAGCATAGAGAAAGTTCTTGAAGACCTGATAGAAGCCGGAGTTGATGCCCTTCCCGGCGGGGGTGCTGAGATATTCGATGAGGGTTTAAGGAAGAAGATCTGCCCGGAGAAGCTGTCGTCAGAGGATTACCTCAGGATACATGAAACTGCCCACAGGTTGGGTTTGAGGACAAACGCCTCCATACTCTACGGGCACGTTGAGAGCTACGAGCAGAGGGTTGACCACATACTCCGCCTGAGGGAGCTTCAGGACAGGACAGGCGGTTTTCAGGCTTTTATCCTCTTCTCCTACCATCCGGAGAACACCGAGCTCGGTGGAAGGTTCACAACGGGTTTTGATGACCTGAAAATGGTTGCCGTTTCAAGGCTTCTCCTTGACAACTTCCTCCACATAAGGGCTTTCTGGATAATGTTGGGTGAGAAGCTCGCCCAAGTTTCGCTTCACTTTGGCGTTGACGACATAGACGGGACGGTGATTGAGGAGTCGATAACGAGAAGTGCCGGAGCAAGGTCGGGACAGTACATGCCAAAGGCAAGACTTATAA
>CAZIVU010000109.1:0-3811 GCA_964542865.1 uncultured bacterium
GTTATAAGCTTCGGTGCCGGTGAGCCCGACTTCGACACGCCCCTCCACATCAAGGAGGCTGCAAAGGAGGCTATAGACCTCGGGTTCACTAAGTACTGTCCATCTGCAGGGATATACGAGTTAAGGGTTGCAATAGCTTCAAAGCTTGAGAGGGAGAACGGCATAGACTACGAGCCCGAGGAGGTGGTTGTAACCGATGGCGCAAAGCACGCGCTTTTCAACATAATGCTCAGCATCGTTGAGAAGGGGGATGAGGTTATCATCATATCCCCCTACTGGGTTACATACCCGGAGCAGGTCAGGTTTGCAGGCGGTGTTCCCGTCTTTGTTGAAACGGATGAGGGCAGAGGGTTTGTTCCCGACGTTGATGATATCAGGTCAGCAATGACGGAAAGGACAAAAGCCCTTATACTCTGCTCCCCCAATAACCCGACGGGAACGGTTCTCAAGAGGGAGCTTTTGGAGGAGATAGGGAACCTCTGCTACGAGAGGGGGGTGCTGTTAATATCCGATGAGTGTTATGAGAAGATAATCTACGATGGCGAGAAGCACGTTAGCATAGCTTCAATATCGGAAAAGATTAAGAGCATAACCGTTACGGTAAATGCCCTCTCAAAGACTTACTCGATGACCGGCTGGAGGGTCGGCTATGCGGCGGGTCCGAAGGAGCTGATTGACGGCATGGCGAAGGTGAACTCGCAGTCCATATCCAACGTTAACTCGATTGCCCAGAAAGCTGCAGTTAAAGCCATAGAAGGGCCTCAGGATTTCCTTCAGGAGTGGCTTGAGGAGTTTGACAGGAGAAGGAGGTACATCGTAACGGAGCTGAACACGATTCCCGGCGTCAGGTGCAACATGCCGAAGGGCGCTTTCTACGTGTTCCCCAACGTAAAGGAGTTCATGGAGAGAGCAGGTTTTTCCGACGATGTCAGGTTCTGTGAGTTCCTCCTCGATGAGGCAAGGGTTGCCGTTGTTCCCGGCTCAGCGTTCGGTGCTCCCGGCTTTGTTAGGCTATCGTATGCCACCTCCTATGAGAACATAGAGGAGGGGATGAGGCGGTTAAAGGAGCTTGCGGGGAGGGTGTTTGGTGAGAACGTTTAAGGTTTCCCCATCCATACTGGTAGGCTACACGCTTTTGGTTTTCTCGTACACAGCCTTCTTCTTAAGGTTGATAATGGTTTACGGGAAGCTCAGCCTCGGTTCACTTCTGATAGCCGTTCTCGTTGTTCCCGTAATCCTCTACTACGTTAGCCTTCTGGTGAAAAGGGTTGACGTTGATGATGACGGAATATCCTCAAGGGGCATCCTCGGAAGGAAAACCTTCAGGTGGGAGGATATCGGTTCCGTTAACGTTTCCGGAGGGAGGAGGCGTTTCCTCTTCCTTACGTCGAAGGACGGAGCGGTTATGATGGTTGACGATTCCATATCCGGGTTCAGGGAGATTCTGAGGCTTGTTGGGGAGAGGGTAAACAGGAGCCTGCTTCCTGAAGATTGGGATAGGATTCTATCCTGCAGGAGGTCGAACTTTAACCTCGTCCTTATATACGTGGCAAGTTTGCTTCTCCTGTTTGTGGTCTTTAAATCTTTTGCTGGGTAGGAGTGAAGGGTTTTGACCTTTCAAGCTTTTTGAGAAAGGATATCCTTTTCATTCAGAGCAGGAAGGGGTTCAGGTTCGGAACCGACAGCTTCCTTCTTGCAGATTTCGTAAAGCTTAACAGGGGTGAGAGCGCCATCGACCTCGGGACTGGATGCGGTGTAATACCCGTTCTCCTTATAAAGAAGTACCCGGACGTCAGGTTTATCGGAATTGACGTCGTTGAGGAGAACGTTGAGATATCGAACAGGAATGCAAGGATAAACGGGGTTGAGGGTAGGTTCAGAGCAGAGCTCCTCAACGTCAGAAACGTAAAGGGGAGGTTTGAACCTGAAAGCTTCGACGTTGTAATTACAAATCCCCCCTTTATCGAGGTTGACAGGGGAAAAGTAAACGTTGAGAGCGAGAAAGCCGTTGCAAAGCATGAAATCCTTGCAAAGCTTGAGGATTTCATAGGGGCGGCATCCTACCTCCTGAGGTTCAGGGGGAGGTTTTACATGGTCTGCCACGTGTCAAGGTTTATCGATACCGTTACCCTCCTCAGGAAGTTCAGGATTGAGCCGAAAACCCTTCAGTTCATACACCCGAGGAGGGATGAGAGGGCATCGCTCTTCCTGATTGAGGGGAGGAAGGGGGGAGGAAAAGGTATTGAGGTTCTTTTCCCCCTTGTCCTCTACGAGAATGGGGAATACACGCAGGAGCTGAAGAGGAGGTATGAGACCTTCTTTAACAGGTAAGCACACCCTCTTTGCCCTTTTCCTCCTCTTCCTCATCCTTGCTCTGAAGGGGTTCTTCAGGGGTCAGCTTAGCTTTGCCCTTCCTTTCCTTTCTGTCTGTGCAGCGGTTTATGCCTTAAGGTTTAAGTTTTCGGAGCTAAAGGCTGCCTTTCCCCTTGCCCTCCTGATATCCGCCCTTTCGCTCATTCCATCCGGAGGGGGAAACGTCGTTGAGTGGAAGCTCTTCAGAGGAGAGGACACCATCCTGAAGCTCTCAGATGGGAGCAGGGTTGTTGCTAAAGGCGAGGCTGATATAGGCGATATCGTTGGCAGTGATGGGAAGCTTATCGAAAAGGGAAATGCCCTGTTGAACCTTCTACCGCGCATGAGGTTCAGGCTCTATGAGAGGTGCTGTGAACAGCTTCCCTACCCCGTTTCAAGCGTTGTCTCCTCAATGACCCTTGGCGTCAGGGATGAGCTTCCCGTATCCGTCAAAAGCTACATGGTGCTAAACGGGACGTATCACTACCTTGCGATATCAGGGCTCCACTTTGCAGTTCTGCTATCCCTGCTCTACCTCCTTTTGAGGGTTTTCAGGTTTAAGAGACCCCTCCTTAAAAGCTCGCTGTTTTCCGGAGCTCTCCTCCCGTTCACGGGAATGCCCCCTTCAGCCCTGAGGGCTTTCCTTTTCTCACTTCTCCTCTCGCTCGGCAGGGAGTCTGGAAGGAGAACGGACCCCCTTTACATTACAGTCATAGTTGCCATCGCCTTTTCGGCCATCTCAAGGTTTGGAACCGGAGCCATTCTCTCGTTTATAGCGGTAGTTGGAGTTATTGTGGCTTTGAGTTTTGAGAGGGGAAGGAAACCTCTTCTCTTCATCTTCCCTTTCCTGTTTACCCTCCCCTTCATCGTTTTCAGGTTCGGGACGTTTAACGTGCTCTCCCCCTTAAACTCAGCCCTCCTTTTCCCCGTTATCTTTCCCATCCTGCTTCTTTCAATCATTTCGGAGATAACGCTTTTCTCCGTTCCCGTTCTGAATAAAGCCCTCGTCCTGCTTGTAAAGCTCTTCGTCCTGATAAACGGCGTTGAGTTCTCGCTCTCGAAGGGGTTCGTCGTTTCGGCATCGGTGCCGGAATACATGGTTGTCCTCGTGTACCTTCTTGCTCTCCTGCTCCTGATGTTTGAAAGGAGAAGGGAGACGGCTTTCCTCTTCCTCTCCTTCCTCATCCTTGCGGCACTTTCGGGAAGGGAGATTACCGGCAAGAGGTTGGACGTTGATGGCAGGGTTCTTAACTCCTTCAGGTTCCTTACTCAGGAGGGGCAGAAACTCTCAAACTGCACGGTATACACGGATTACACAATGCCTTTCTCAAGGAGGATTCTCTGGAAGAACACAATTGTGGAAAGGAGGGGCGGAGCCCCTAAGAGAGAAGTTCATCGATGGTAACAACGTTTCCGACCTTCCCTGCAATGTCAGGTCCGGGCTTGAGCGTCTTCTTCC
>CAZIVU010000110.1:0-3763 GCA_964542865.1 uncultured bacterium
TCCCTTATGTTCGTCTTAAACCCGCAGAACTTTACCCCATCGATACCCCTTACAGCTTCCGATACCTCCTCAAGCTCCTCCTTTTCCATTCTCGTGTCGATGAGGGTGATGATTAGCCTTGCCCCCTTCAGTATCTGCTTTTTCTCCGTAACCTCCCTCCTGATATCCTCAACGCCTGCTTTTCCGGAGACGATGAGCTCTACCCCGAGTATGTTCGTTCCTCTCAGTTTAAACTTCATTACAGATATCCTAAAATATGCTAATAAATTCTACCACAAGGGGGAATTTTGAGGTTTTTAGGCTCCGGAATGGACGGTGAGGTTTCCATCATCGGCGTTCCCTTTGACGGAACGTCCTGCTTCAGGCCGGGAAGCAGGTTTGCTCCCGATGGAATAAGGTTTTTCTCGCAGAACCTTGAGCTTTTCAGCCCCAAGCTGGGCAGAAGTCTTGAAGGGGTTGCATTCAGGGATATGGGCAACCTTGAGGTTCCATCAACCCCCGAGGGGATGTTTGACGTTGTCTACGAGAACTGCCTTGAGGTTGAAAAGCCTGTCATCCTTGGGGGTGAGCACTCCGTAACGTTTCCCGTCGTTAAGGCTCTGAAGGAGAGGTTTGGAGACCTTACGGTTGTCCACTTTGATGCCCACGCTGATCTGAGGGATGAGTACACGGGGACAAAGCTGTCGCACGCCTGCGTTATGAGGAGGGTTCTTGAGCTTGGGTGCAGGGTAATCCACGTCGGGGTAAGGAGCGGAACCGAGGAGGAGTTCTCCCTGATGAGGGAAAGAGCCATCTACCTTGAAGGGCTGAAAGGGCTGAGTGAAACCCTCTCAGAAGTGAAGACGCCCGTCTACTTTACCGTTGACATTGACGTCTTTGACCCTGCATTTGCTCCCGGAACGGGGACACCGGAGCCGTGCGGGATATCCCCTATTGATTTTTTCTCAGCCATCCATAATTTAGGGGACCTGAAAGTTGTCGGGTTTGACGTTGTTGAGGTGTCGCCTCCCTACGACCCATCGGGGATTACGCAGATGCTCGCAGCAAAGGTTGTCAGGGAGCTTATCTTGAAGTTCTTTGGAGGTTAGATGCTCTGGTTCACGGAAAAGCACACCGGGAACGTCGGTCTCAGCTTCAGGGTGAAGAGCGCAAGGAGGGAGAGGTCAAGGTTTCAGGAGATACTCCTCCTTGATACCTACGAGTACGGGAAGATGCTTGTCCTTGACGGGGCTGTTCAGACAACGGAAAGGGATGAGTTCATATACCACGAGATGATAGCTCACATCCCCCTCTTTACCCTCCCAAGGAAGCCCGAGAGGGTTCTCATCATCGGAGGGGGAGATGGGGGAACCGCAAGGGAGGTGCTCAAACACTCTCCGGGACACGTTGACCTTGTTGAGATAGATAGGGAGGTCGTTGAGTTCTGCAGAAGGGAGCTTCCATCTTTGAGTGCCTCCCTTGACGATGAGAGGGTAAGCATCCACTTTATGGATGGAAGGGATTTCATCAGGCGCTGCAGCTCCTCCTACGATGCCGTTATCGTTGACTGCTCTGACCCCGTCGGTCCCTCAAAGGTGCTCTTCGAGTCTGACTTCTACAGGGATATCTCCAGCGTACTCTCGGATGGAGGGGTTTTCGTTACCCAGTCGGAATCCCCCCTCTTCCACACGGATACGGTCAGGATGATTCAGGATGAGCTTAAAAAGGTCTTCAGCGTTGTCAGGCTTTACCTTGCATTTATACCCACTTACCCTTCGGGCATGTGGAGCTTCACGTTTGCATCGAACTCTGCTGACCCCCTATCCGTTGATAGGGATGTTCTAAAAAGCCGTTTGAAGGGTTTTGCTGACTTAAAGTACTATAATTGTGACGTTCACTTTGGAGCCTTCGCCGTTCCACAGTTTTTAAAGATTGACAGGAGGTGAATTTCATGGAGTACCTTGCAGGCGTGGCAACTGAAGCCCAGATGGACAGCAACGTCCCGGCATACGAGAGGTCTGTTGAGAGCGTTTTGAGGGCTGTTATGCAGACCGGGGATTTCTGGAAGATAGTTGACTTGTCGGATGAGCCCCTTCCCCTCGTCTCCTCCATCCTGAAGATACTTCACAGGGATGACGTTGTCGTTTATGAGGGGGATCAGATTCTCCTTACCGAGTACGGAGCTGAGCTTGTTGAGAAACTGAAGATATCGCCTCAGGGCTTTCATACGTGTGGAACCTGCAGGGGGAGAGGTGTCGTTATGGACGGTTTCAGGGAGGCTTTTGAGAAGTTCCTGAAGATTCAGGAGAACAGGCCTCCGGCAATTCACGACTTCGATCAGGGCTTCATAACGCCGGAGAACTCATTTGCAAGGGTTGCGCTTTGCGACAGCAGGGGCGACTTGAGGAACAGGAGGGTTGTCGTTTTGGGGGATGATGACCTGATGAGCATAGCCCTTGCCCTTACGGGTCTTGCCGAAAAGGTAACCGTCCTTGAGATAGATGAGAGGATTATCGACTTCATAAGTTCTGTGTCTGAGGAGTACAGGCTCGGCATAGATGCGAGGGTTCACGACCTGAGGGAGCCTCTCCCTGACGATGTTGTCGGTAGTTACGATACGTTCTTCTGCGACCCGCCGGAGACCGTTGAGGCTATAAGGGCTTTCGTTGGAAGGGGGGTTGCAACGCTGAGGTCTCCAAGGTGTGCCGGTTACTTCGGAATAACGAGGAGGGAATCCTCGCTTGACAAGTGGGCAAGGATTCAAGGGGTTATCCTTGATATGGGCCTTGTGATAACGGATGTGATCCACAACTTCAACAGCTATGAGAACTGGGGTTACTACGAGGAGATGAGGGGATGGCAGCTCACCCCCGTTAAGAAACCCCCATCGGATATCTGGTACAGGTCGGCGCAGTTCAGGGTTGAGACCCTCAAAGGGTTTAAGGGTTTCAATGAGCCCATAATCGGCGACATTTACAACGATGCTGAGAGCTCAACCACGTGATTTGACGATGTTCATCAGAGTTTCCCTTACGGTGAGGGCGGCGTTGACAACATCCTCGTCAAAGAGGGTGCCGCTCTTCTCCTTAAGATAGTTAAAAACATCGCTGGGGGTACGTTCCCCCTTGTAGGGCCTTTCTGTAAGCATAGCCTCAACGACGTCGGCAACGGCGGTTATCCTCGCAAGGACTGGTATCTCTTTGCACTTCAGCCCTTCCGGGTAGCCACTTCCATCGCACCTTTCATGGTGGTACTTCACTATTTCAAGGATGCTTCCCAGCTCCTTGACCGGCTTCAGTATCCTGTATCCCCTTAGAGGGTGTTCCTTTATGGCTTCAAACTCCTTTTCCGAGAGGGGATAGGGTTTGTCAAGTACGTTTACGGGTATTCCTATCTTCCCGATGTCGTGGAGCAACCCTCCGAGGTAGAGATCGTCGAGCTCCTTCCTCCCAAGACCCAACTGCCTTCCTATGGCAACGGATATCTCCGCAACCCTTTCGCTGTGTCTCTTCGTCCACCTTGACTTCTCGTCCACGGCGTTCGCGAGAGCTTTAACTGTTGAGAGGAAGAGCTTCCTCTTCTCCTCCTTCTCCCTCATCCCTCTCAGGGACGCATCAACGATGTTTACGAGGAGCTCAAGGTTTCTTCCCTCAAACAGGAAATTGCCGTTCGGCTCAATAACTATCCTCATCTTTGGGTTGAGCTTCAGCTCCTTCACGATGGTGCCGTTCCTGACCCTTACAGGCCTGTCTGTAATCTTGAAGTAGTTTATGTTTGCATCCCT
>CAZIVU010000111.1:0-3759 GCA_964542865.1 uncultured bacterium
TTTCAAGAACCTTCATCACGTAAAAGGGCTCTATCAGGGGAGCTCTCACCTCTCTATCCAGTAGTTGGGAGCTTCCTTTGTTATCGTAACGTCGTGAACGTGGCTCTCCTTCAGCCCGGCAGGCGTTATCTTGACGAACCTTGCCTTTTTCCTCATTTCATCGATGTTCCTTGCCCCGCAGTATCCCATTCCAGCCCTCAGTCCGCCAACGAGCTGGTGTATCGTATCCGAGAGCGGGCCCCTGTAGGGAACCATCCCTTCAATTCCCTCCGGGACGAGCTTCTTCTCCTCAACCTCCGACTGGAAATACCTGTCCTTGCTCCCCTTCTTCATGGCTCCGAGGGAACCCATCCCCCTGTAAACCTTGTAGCTCCTTCCCTGATAGAGTATAAGCTCTCCCGGGCTTTCCTTTGTCCCTGCAAAGAGGCTTCCAATCATAACAACTGCCGCCCCAGCCCCTATTGCCTTCACGATATCGCCGGAGAACTTAATTCCTCCGTCCGCAATTACGCTTACGCCGTACCTGTCTGCAACCTTTGAACACTCCATTATCGCCGTTAGCTGGGGAACGCCGACCCCTGCAACTATCCTCGTTGTGCATATCGAGCCAGGACCTATCCCGACCTTTACGGCGTCGGCTCCCGCCCTTATCAGAGCTTCCGTTGCCTCTGGAGTTGCAACGTTTCCCGCAATAACCTCAACGTCGGGAAACTCAGATTTGATCCTCTCAACGATATCAAGAACCCCTTTCGAGTGGCCGTGAGCCGTATCAACAACTATAACGTCAGCGCCGGCGTCGACAAGGGCTTTAACCCTCTCCATGGCTTCCCTACCAACCCCGACGGCAGCTCCAACCATGAGCCTCCCAAGGCTGTCCTTGCAGGCATTCGGGTACTTCTCCCTTTTCTCAATATCCTTTATCGTTATGAGTCCCTTGAGGTTCCCCTCCTCATCAACAACGGGAAGCTTCTCTATCTTGTACTTGTGGAGTATCTCCTTAGCCTCATCCAGGGTCGTCCCAACCGGAACGGTCCTGAGGTTCTCCTTCGTCATCACATCGCCGATTTTCCTTGAGAAATCCTTGACAAACCTTATATCCCTGTTGGTTATTATGCCAAGGAGCTTTCCGTTCCTGTCCGTTACGGGAAGCCCGGATATCCTGTACCTCCTCATGAGCTCCTCAGCTTCCGCTATGGTCTGCTCCGGGCTGACGGTAACGGGGTTAACGATCATCCCGCTCTCCGACCTCTTGACCCTGTCTATCTCCTCAGCCTGCTCCTCAACGGACATGTTCTTGTGGATTATTCCAATTCCCCCCTGCCTTGCAATGGCTATAGCAAGCTCAGATTCGGTAACCGTATCCATAGCTGCGCTCATTATGGGGATGTTGAGCTTTATCCTCTTCGTTAGCCTTGTTGAAACATCGACCTCGGACGGGAGGACCTCGGAGTAGTTGGGGACCAAAAGGACATCATCAAAGGTTAAAGCTTCCTTGATGTTTTCATGAAGCATAAAATCCTCCTTTCTGCTTTTTTGAATTATAATTACAACCACCTGAATAAACAAGGAGGAGATGTGCCAGAGGAGAAAAAGCTCTGGGGAGGAAGGTTTAAAGAGGCAACCGACAAGCTCGTTGAGGAGTTCACACAGTCCGTATCGTTTGACAAGAGGCTTGCCCCCTTTGATATTGCAGGGAGCATAGCCCACGTCAAAATGCTTCAGAAACAGGGAATAATAGGGAAGGAGGAGTCTGAGAGGATAATCGATGGCCTCGAGGAGATCCTCAGGGAGATTGAGGAGGGAAAGTTTGTCTGGAAAGAGGAGCTTGAAGATGTCCACATGAACATAGAGAAGAGGCTCATTGAGAAAGTCGGGCTTGTTGGAGGGAAACTCCACACGGGAAGGTCGAGGAACGATCAGGTGGCAACTGACCTCAGGCTCTACACAAGGTATGAGATTGAGAACATAATCTTGCTGCTGAAGGAGTTGAGGAAGGCTTTCTACAAGCAGGCGAAGGAGAACCTTGACGTTATAATGCCGGGGTACACCCATCTCCAGATAGCCCAGCCCGTCCTCTACTCCCACCACATGCTTGCTTACTACCACATGTTTAAAAGGGATGAGGAGAGGTTCAGGGATACGCTGAAGAGGGTTAACGTCCTTCCGCTCGGAAGCGCAGCGCTTGCAGGGACGAGCTATCCCCTTGACAGGGAATACGTTGCCAGACTCCTCAAGTTCAGCTCCGTTTCGAGGAACAGCATGGATGCTGTCAGCGACAGGGATTTCGTTGCCGAGACGATATTCAACTGTTCAACCGTTATGATGCACCTTTCAAGGCTTTCGGAGGAGCTCGTTATCTGGTCAACTCAGGAGTTCGGCTTCATTGAAATTCCCGACGCTTTCTGCACTGGAAGCTCGATAATGCCCCAGAAGAAGAACCCGGACGTCTCCGAGCTCACAAGGGGAAAAACAGGAAGGGTCTACGGAAACCTCATAGCCATACTGACAGTTCTCAAAGGGCTACCCCTTACCTACAACAGGGACCTTCAGGAGGATAAAGAACCCCTGTTTGACTCCATCGACACCGTAAAGATGTCGCTAAGGGTCAATACCCTTATCGTTTCGGGAATGAAACCGAACAGGAAGAGGATGAGGGAGCAGTCAGAGAAGGGATTTTCACTTGCAACTGACATAGCAGACTACCTCTCAAGGAAAGGGATACCGTTCAGGGATGCCCACAGGATAGTCGGGGAGATTGTTGCGTACTGCATAGAGAAGGGGAAAAGCCTTGAAGACCTATCCCTTGATGAGTTCAGGAAGTTCTCAGACAGCTTCGGCGATGATATCCTCTCCCTCATGAGCGTTGAGAGCTCAGTTAACAGCAGGAACGTAATCGGAGGAACGTCTTTAGAACAGGTTAAGAGGGAGCTTGAAACGATAGCTGAAGAGGAGGATTTTGATGATAAGGTTTGAACCCGATTTCTTCAAGGAGAGGAACAGGGATATCGATGAGGCAACGCTGAGGGCAATAGCGAGGGAGGTCAGGAAGGATATCCTGAAGATGACAACAAACGTGAACTCCGGACACCCCGGAGGAGCGATGTCGGCAACGGATTTCATCGTTACGCTCTACTTCTACAAGATGAGACACGACCCATCAAATCCAAACTGGAAGATGAGGGACAGGTTTGTCCTTTCAAAGGGGCACGTCTGCCCGGCGCTCTACTCCGTCCTCGCAAGGTGCGGCTACTTCCCGATGGATGAGCTTATGAAGTTCAGGAAGTTGGACGGAGAACTTCAGGGGCATCCGGACATGAGGAAAACTCCCGGAATAGAGATAAGCACGGGTTCGTTAGGGCACGGAATCGGAGCCGCAGTCGGGATGGCGATAGCCTCGAAGATGGATGGGCTTGACAGCAGAATCTACTGCATGGTGGGTGACGGGGAGGTTCAGGAGGGAAGCGTATGGGAAGCAAGCATGGCTGCATCCCACTACAACCTTGATAACCTCTGCGTAATACTTGACAACAACAACCTCCAGATAGACGGGCCCGTTGATGAGGTGATGTCCATCTACCCTGTTCTTGAGAAGTGGCAGGCTTTCGGGTGGCAGGTGTTTGAGATAGATGGACACAACTACAGCCAGATAGTTGAAACGCTTGCAAAGGCTGAGGGCGTAAAGTACAGGCCAACCATGATTGTATCGAAAACGGTCAAGGGAAAGGGCGTATCTTTCATGGAGAACAGGGCTGAGTGGCA